>CAJYBQ010000590.1 GCA_913064755.1 uncultured Alphaproteobacteria bacterium | reverse complement strand
CCCCCGCACCCCCACCTCCCCCCCCCCCCGCGCCTCCTCCGCGCCCCCCTCCCCCCCCGCCGCCAGCAACAGCGAACCCAGGGCCGCCGCCTGGCCGATGCAGAGCGTCGCCACCTTCGGGCGGATGTACTGCATGGTGTCGTACATCGCGAGGCCGGACGTCACGATGCCGCCGGGAGAGTTGATGTAGATGGAGATTTCCTTGGTCGGATTCTCCGCCTCGAGGAACAGCAGCTGCGCTGTGACAAGCGATGACAGCCCGTCATGAACCGGACCAACGATGAAGATGATCCGTTCCTTCAGCAGCCGGGAGTAGATGTCATAGGCCCGCTCGCCCCGGTTGGTCTGTTCCACGACCATCGGGACAAGGGTGTTCATGTATACGTCGCGGGGGTCCTGCATCTCGGCTCCTCGAAGATTGGAAAGCCCGCAGCGGCATCCGGTTTCGAACGCCGCTGCGGGAAAAGACAGACGCCCTATATGGCGCTGATTCACGCCGAGGCAAAGCCCTGTCGAGATGTCTCCGTGAAACAGGCGTGGATCAGCCCCTCGAAAGAGGCCCGATCAGGCCGGGTCTCAGGCCGCATCCTCGTCTGCGTCGGGGTCCCTGGTCAGTTCCTCGACGGAAACGGACTTGTCCTCGACCTTCGCCATCTCGACGATGAAGTCGATGACCTTGTCCTCGAACAGCGGCGCGCGCAGCTGCATCATGGCGTCGTGGTTCTTCTGGTAATATTCCATCACCATCCGTTCCTGGCCGGGGAAGTTGCGTGCCTGCTCCATGATGGCGCGGTTCACGTCCTCGGGCCCGACCTCCAGCTTGTTCTGGCGACCGATCTCGGCGAGCACCAGGCCGAGACGAACCCGGCGTTCCGCGATACCGCGATACTCGGCCTTCTTCTCGTCATCCAGTCCCTCGTCGACAGCCTTCTCTTCGTGGCTGTGGTCATGGTCATGGTCATGATCATGGTCGTGGTCGTGGTCGTGGTCGTGATCATGGGCTTCTTCCGCCGGGGCACCATCCGTCTCGGACTGGCGGATGATCTGGCCATACTCTTCCGCAACCATACCCTCCGGTACGCCGAAGTCGTGACGATCGGCCAGCAGGTCCAGAACGTTCCGCTTCAGACGCATGCGTGCGACCTGGCTGTATTCCTCGCCAATCCGGTCGCGCATGATCTGCTGCAGCGCTTCCAGGTTCTCCAGGCCCAGGTTGGTCGCCAGATCGTCGTCGATCTTGGTTTCACCCGCGGTGCGGATTTCCTTCAGCTTGACCTCGAAGACCGCATCCTTGCCGGCCAGGTGCTCGGCACCGTACTCGGCGGGGAAGGTCACGTTGATCTCGCCTTCGAAACCGACCGACTGGCCCTGCAACTGCTCCTCGAAGCCCGGGATGAACTGGCCCGAACCAAGCACCAGCGGCACGTCCTCGCCGGCGCCGCCTTCGAACGGCTCACCGTCCAGCTTGCCCAGGAAATCGATCAGCACCTGGTCGCCTTCGGCGGCAGGACGGTCTTCCTCGACCTTGACGTAGTTCTTCTGATCGGCGGCCAGGCGTTCCAGCGCCTCGGTCACCTTGTCGTCGTCGACTTCCGCCTTCAGACGCTCGACTTCCAGCGCCGACAGGTCGGTGATCTCGAACTCGGGGATGATCTCGAGTTCCATCGTGTATTCCAGATCGGTGCCTTCATCGAAGCTCTTGATCTCGATCTTCGGCTGCACTGCCGGGCGCAGGTTGTTGTCTTCCAGCGCCTTCTGGCTGCTTTCGTTGACCGCTTCCTCCAGCACTTCGCCCATGACGGACTTGCCGTAGAGCTGACGGATCAGGCGCGGCGGAACCTTGCCCGGCCGAAACCCCTTCATCTGGACCTGCTTGCCGAGTTCACCCAGCTTCGCACCCATTCGTTCCTCGACTTCCGCCGCCGTCAGAACAATGTTGAATTCGCGTTTCAGGCCTTCCGCCGAGAGCTGTTCGATCTTCATCGAAAACGTATCCCTTGTTTGTCGTCTCGCACCTGCTTGGCGCGACCTGCCCGCCAGGCGGGCCCGTTTCCGGCCCCGGTCCGAATGATCGGGGCGTCATGTCTCTCAATTCCACCGCGCTGCCGCGTCGTCCCGGGGGCTGACACGGCTGCCGGTGGTGCGGGCGGAGGGACTCGAACCCCCAAGACTTTCGTCACCAGGACCTAAACCTGGCGCGTCTACCAGTTCCGCCACGCCCGCGTGATCCACGGGTTCGCGGAGCCGTACCGCGCCGTGGCCGATTTCCTGCCATCCGTGCCTGCATCGCCGCGGCGGAGCCATACGCGTCAGTGTCCGGCGCGTCAAGCACACAGCACCGGTTTGGTGAGCATCCCGCCAACGGCGATTCGCCCGGATTGCACGCCTGCGCCCCGCTATCGCGCCAGCCTGGTGACGGAGGATGCTGCAGCGATCTTCGCATCCCCCCGATAGGCCTCGTGATTCCGCTCGATATCGTCC
>CAJYBQ010000589.1 GCA_913064755.1 uncultured Alphaproteobacteria bacterium | reverse complement strand
CCGCCGGCGGCCCCAGCTCGCGTGCTAGCGCTCCACCGGCGCCGCTCCCCCGCTGCGCGGGGGCGGCGAACGGTCGGCGGGCCGCAGTCGCGACCTAGCCGGATGTCGAGACAGCCTGCTCCCAACGTCAGCTCGTCATGTCGGTCACCATACCGCTGCCACGTTTCTCCGCGCCGACGCGGCGATCCAGGCCGGGGACGGGATCAGGTCGTGAGGTCGTGCTGGCCCGCGCGCATTGCCGGTCAGTTCGCCGACTTCAGGCTGCGCCAGGCGTCGTATTGCGACAGGAAGACCTCGCCGCTCAGGTCATCCAGGTATTGCGAGGGCTGGAGCCGGTCCATCACCGGGCCCTTGACCTCCGACAGGTGCAGCTTCACGTCCATGCTGATCAGGCGCTGGTTGATCATCTCCAGGCTTTCCAGCGCGGAGTAGTCGATCTCGTTCACCGCGGAGCACATCAGCACCACGTTGCGGACCCGCGTGTCGCCGGAGAGCCGGTTGAGGATCAGGTCCTCGAGAAAGCGGGCGTTGACGAAGAACAGGCTTTCATCGACCCGCAAGGTCACCAGCGACGGATCGGTTGTCACCTTGTGGCGCAGGATGTTGCGGAAATGCTGGCTGCCCGGTACCAGCCCGACCTCCGCCACGTGGGGGCGGGAGCTCTTGTAGAGATGCAGCGCCAGCGAGAGGATGACCCCCGCCGAGACACCGGCCTCCACGCCAAGCCCCAGGGTCAGCAGGATCGTCGCCAGCACGGCACTGAAATCCGCACGGGAATAGCGCCAGGTCTTCCGCAGGATGCCGAGATCGACGAGGCTGAGCACCGCCACGATGATGGTGGCGGCCAGGGTCGCCTTGGGCAGGAAGAAGACCAGCGGCGTCAGCGCCACCGCCGCGATGGCCAGCCCCACCGCGGTGAAGGCCCCGGCGGCAGGCGTCGCCGCACCCGCGTCGGCGTTGACCACCGACCTGGCAAAGCCACCCGTCACCGGGTAACCGCCGGTGAAGGCCGCGCCCAGGTTGGCGGCGCCGAGGCCGACCAGTTCCTGGTTCGGGTCGATGCGCTGGCGTTTGCGTGCCGCCAGCGTCTGCGCGACGGAGACCGATTCGACGAAGCCGATGACGGAGATCAGCAGGGCCGGCACGAACAGCATCTGCAACAGGTCCGCATCCAGCGACGGGAAGGTGAGCGGCGGCAGGCTCTGCGGCACGGCACCGACGGTCTTCACGCCCTCGGCGTCCAGCCCCAGGCCCCAGACCAGCAGGGTGGTCACGGCAACCGCCCCGACCGGCCCGGCCTTGGTGATGACATCGGCCAGCGTCCCGCCGACGCGCAGGGCGAGCAGGGTGCGTTTCAGGTGCTTCCTGACCCAGAACAGGAACGCCGTGGCGGCCACGCCGATCAGCAGGGTGGGCAGGTTGACCTGGCCCAGGTTGCTGACCAGGGAACGGACGATCTCGATCAGGGTGTGACCACTGGCGCTGATTCCCAGGACATGGCCGAGCTGGCTGGCGGCGATGAGGATGCCGCTGGCCGTGATGAAACCGGCAATGACCGGGTGCGAGAGGAAATTGGCAAGGAACCCGAGCCGGAACAGGCCCATGGTCAGCAGGATGGCACCGGACAGGGCGGCAAGCGTCAGTGCCGCCGCGATGTAACCGGCCGTCCCCTGTTCCGCCACCTGGCCGATCGCCGTCGCCGTCATCAGGGAGACCACGGCAACCGGTCCGACGGCAAGCACCCGGCTGGTGCCGAAGATGGCATAGAGGACGATCGGCGCGATGGAGGCATAGATGCCCGCTTCCGGCGGCAGGCCTGCCAGCAGGGCATAGGCCAGCGACTGCGGGATCAGCATGATCGTGACGATCACCGCGGCGACCAGGTCGTTGACCAGTGTCTCGCGCGAATAATCGCGGCCCCAGTCAAGAACAGGGAGGTACCGCGCGATAGGTGAGGCCATTCAAGTCAGTCCCGTCGTCTTGCCAGGGATGCGGGGCGCCCCGGTGTGCCGCCCCGCGTTGTCCGGACATCCCCGCCCGGCACGTTCAGCCGTCAGTCGCCGCGGGCGACCAGCTTCTCCGGTTTCGCCAGCCATTCCCGCCCGCGCAGCATTGCCTTCCAGTAGACCGGCGGCAAGATGCGTTCCTTCAGCAACCACGCCAGGCGACTGGGCCGGGTGCCGTCGATCAGGAACTTCGGGAAACTGGGCAGCAGGGTGCCGCCGTAGCCGAATTCGGCCAGCACGATCCTGCCGCGTTCGACCGTCAGCGGACAGGACCCGTAACCGTCGTATTGCGCGACGGGGGAACGCCCCTCGATATCGGCGACGATGTTCTCGGCAACCACCGGCGCCTGCTTGCGCGCCGCCGCGGCGGTCTTCGCGTTGGGCGCGTTCATGACATCACCGATCGACCAGATGTTGGCGTGGGTCCTGTGGCGCAGGGTGGCCTGGTCCACGTCGACCCAGCCGGCGCTGTCGGCCAGCGGG
>CAJYBQ010000588.1 GCA_913064755.1 uncultured Alphaproteobacteria bacterium | reverse complement strand
TAACTCTGCGGTGGTAACCAACCCCGAGCCAGCCCCGCAGGGTCGGCGGCGGTGGGCAGGATGACCCCGACCGCGCTCTTGCCCCGCAGCGTCTCGCGCTCCGCCAGCCAGAGGGCGAGGGGAACCAGGACGCCGCCGGGTTTCAGGGCATCGGTCAGGTTGTCGACGGTGGTCCAGCGGTCCTGGATCAAGCGACCGTTCTTAAGCAGTGCCATAGAGAGCCTCCTTGAAAGGGGTCTGGCCGAGGCGGTCGAGGGTGGCGATGAAGGTCTCGCCGTCCTGCCGCACCGACAGATAGGTTTCGATGATGGTTTCAATGGCGCCAACGATCTCGTCGGCGGCGAAGCCGGGGCCGACGATGCGGCCGATGGCGGCATTCTCGTCCGCCTGGCCGCCCAGGGTGACCTGGTAGAGTTCCTCACCCTTCTTGTCGACGCCCAGGATGCCGATGTTGCCCACGTGATGATGCCCGCAGGCATTGATGCAGCCGGAGATGTTCAGGCTGATGGAGCCAATGTCGTGCAGCCGGTCCAGGTCGGCGAAACGTTCCGAGATCTGCTGCGCCACCGGGATGGAGCGCGCCGTGGCGAGGCTGCAGTAATCCATGCCCGGACAGGCGATGATGTCGCCGATGGTGCCGATGTTCGGCGTATCCAGTTCCACCGATCCCAGCGCCAGCCAGAGATCGTAGAGATCATCCTGGCGGACATGCGGCAGGACCAGGTTCTGCTCGTGCGCCACCCGGAGTTCGCCGAAGGACCAGCGGTCGGCGTAGTCGGCCACCGCGTCCATCTGTTCCGCCGTTGCATCGCCCGGAATGCCGCCCGCGGGCTTCAGGGAGATATTGGCGATGGCATAGCCAGGCGCCTTGTGGCGACGGACGTTCGACGCAACCCAGCGGGCAAAGTCGCGATCCTCGAACTTGCGCGCCTCGAAGCCGGTGGACGGGACCGGCAGGACCTCGAAGGAAGGCGGCGTGAAGGCATCCCGGATACGCCGGATTTCCTGATCCGGCAGGGCAAGCGCGCCGTCGCGGATGTCCGCCCATTCGGCCTCCACGGCGTCGCGATAGGTCTCAGCCCCGATCTCGTGCACCAGTATCTTGATGCGCGCCTTGTACTTGTTGTCGCGACGGCCGAAGCGGTTGTAGACCCGCAGCATCGCTTCCAGGTAGCTCAACAGGTCGTTGGCGGGCAGGAAGTCGCGGATCTTCTTCGCGATCATCGGGGTCCGGCCGAGACCACCGCCGGCCCAGATCTCAAAGCCGACCTCCCCGGCGTCGCCCTGCACCAGCACGATCCCGATATCATGTACCTTGATCGCCGCCCGGTCGCTGACGGCACCAGTCACCGCGATCTTGAACTTGCGCGGCAGGAAGGTGAATTCCGGGTGGAACGTGGACCACTGGCGGATGATCTCGCACCAGATGCGCGGGTCTTCCAGTTCATCCGCCGCGGCACCGGCAAACTGGTCGGCGGTGGTATTGCGGATGCAGTTGCCCGACGTCTGGATGGCGTGCATCTCCACCTCGGCGAGTTCCGCCAGCAGATCCGGCGTCTCCTCCAGCTTCGGCCAGTTGAACTGGATGTTCTGGCGGGTGGTGAAATGACCGTAACCCCGGTCATAGACCCGCGCGATGCGCGCCAGTTTCCGCATCTGCGTCGACGACAGCACGCCGTAGGGCACCGCCACGCGCAGCATGTAGGCATGCAACTGCAGGTACAGCCCGTTCATCAGGCGAAGCGGGCGGAACTGTTCCTCCGTCAACTCGCCGGAGATCCGGCGGCGGACCTGATCGCGAAATTCCTCGACGCGATCATTGACCAGCCCGCGATCCAGTTCGTCATAGACATACATGACCGATACTCCTGCTTGCTGCCGTCGGGCAGCTTCGTTCCCGCTGCGCGATGGCAGCCCAAAGACCGCTGCGCTCAGGCAGCCTGATAACCAAGGTCGGTGCGCACGGACGGACCACGGGTCCGCAGTGCTTCGCGATATTTCAGGGGCCGCAGCGATCCGTCGGCCTGTCGATCGACATCGATCGCGTAGGGGCCGACGACATGACCCGCGTCCGCCTCCGCCCGCGCCAGCAGCGCCGCCGTGGCATCCGCCGTTTCCGATATCGCGGCGGCGTTGATGTTCTTCGACCAGCCCGTGGTCGTGAGAAAGATCACCAGCCCGTCACCCAGGCGATTTGCCGTGATGACCTGCGTCGCGCCCTTGCCGGTTCCTGCCTTTGCCATTTCACATGTCTCCCTTCGGTCAGAGGGCCAGCGCCAGGCGATCCTGGGCCGCTGCCGCATCGATTGTCTCGCCCGTCACCTCGCCGCTGACCAGCAGTGCGGGGGTAATCACCTTGTTTTTGCTCACCAGCTCGGGCAGTTTGTCCGGCCGCCCCTTCGCCACCCGCCGTGTCGGCAGGGCTCCATTCTCGATCCCGGCAACCGGGTATGCTGGGTCGCCGCCTGTGCCATCCATGTCCCGCGCCG
>CAJYBQ010000587.1 GCA_913064755.1 uncultured Alphaproteobacteria bacterium | reverse complement strand
ACCTGATCGAGGAGTTCGGATTCGCCCCCACGCGGCTCGAGGCGCGCGCCTGGCTCCGCGAGCTTCCCAGCGATGGGCAAGCAAACCGCTCCGTGGACATTCGCCTAGTCACCCCCAGACCTCGAAGTGCCGACAAATAGAGGCCATGGCTGAAGAAGCCGAAGAAGCGAAGGAAGTCGCAGAAGAGGAGGAAGCTCCCAAGCGCAGCAAGAAAGGGCTGCTCTTCGGTGGTGGCGCCGCTGCCGTGATGGCTGGCGGAGCCCTCGACGCTGCGGGGCCAGTGCGCGGTCGGTGTCGTCCTTCCAAACGTCGCCGACTTGGCGGCGCTGGCCGCTGACTACGGGCTTTTCGATACTCTGGGCCTTGCCTTCCTGTGGCTGGGCCATGGCCGCGCGTTCAGCCAGGCGCGCCTGATCCGGGAACGCTTCGGCTTCGATGGCGAGATTCGCGCCCGTGGTCCGGTCATTGCCGACCAGTACATCTACCTGCTGCGCTGTGGCGTGGACGCGGTGGAGGTGCCGGAAGACACGGTTGTCGAGACCTGGTTGCGCAATGCCCGTCGTTTCTCGGCGGTATACCAGCCGGCCGCCGACGACAGGGTTCCGGCCTATCGCCGCCGTCACCTGGCACCGCAGACCGCCATCGCTTCCTGATCCGAACGCCCCCGAGGAAACTGACCCAATGTCGCTTCAGACCCAGCAGCCCTTTCCGGACGTAGAACGCCTGATCCGGTCGTCCAACCGTGCCCATGAACTGAATGCGTCCTGTGGCGAGATGCAGGGGATGGACCTGATCGCCGCCGCGCGGGATGCCTTCGGCGACCGGCTGACGCTGGTGTCGTCGTTCGGGACGGAGGCCGCCGTGCTGCTGCACATGGTGGCGGAGGTTGATCCATCCATCACCGTGACCTTCGTGGATACCCGTCGACTGTTCGGTGAAACGCTGCGCTATCGCGATCAGCTGGCGGCACGGCTCGGACTGATGGACGTGCGCACGGTGGCACCTGATCCGCGACGCGTGAAGCAGCTTGATGCGGACCAGATGCTGTTCGACCGCGACAGCAACCTCTGCTGCCACATTCGCAAGGTGGAACCGCTGGAGCGGGCGTTGAGCGGCTTCGATGCATGGATCACGGGGCGCAAGGCCTACCAGGCGGAAACCCGGCGCTTCCTGCCGGCGGTGGAGGCCGCGGGCGGCCGGGTCAAGTTCAATCCCCTGGCCACCTGGACGCCGGACGCGGTCAATGACTGGTTTGCGCATTACAATTTGCCACGCCATCCGCTGGAGGCTGACGGTTTCCTTTCCGTCGGCTGCATGCCATGCACCGATCGTGTGCAACCCGGTGAAGACCCCCGGGCCGGGCGCTGGCGCGGACAGGACAAGACCGAATGCGGTATTCATGAGGGTGTCGCGGGTGACGGCATCTGAGCGCGAACTGGATAGCAGGGACAAGACGAGATGAGTGACGGATATGCGGGCGACAAGAGCCCGAAGGAGACCTTTGCAGCATTGCAGGACGACCCGAAGGCGGTCCTGGTCGACGTGCGCACCGTGCCGGAATGGCAGTTTGTCGGGACGCCGGACCTGGCGGCCCTGTCGAAGGAAGCGCTGTTCGTGGAATGGCAGGCCTATCCGGAGATGAAGATCAACGCCGGCTTTGTCGATGCGGTCACCGCCAAGGGCGTCACGCCGGATCAGCCGGTCTATCTGCTGTGCCGGTCTGGCGTCCGCTCCAAGGCTGCCGCGAAGGCGCTGACAGCCGCCGGTTTCAAGGCCTGCTACAACATCCTCGAGGGCTTTGAAGGCAATGCCGACGGGGAAGGCCATCGCGGCCGGGTCGGTGGCTGGAAACACGCCGGTCTGCCCTGGCGCCAGCAATGACCGGCAGGACAGGAGACCAGGCGTCCGAATGGGCGCTGGAGACCCGCATGGTGCGCGGCGGCACCGACTGCTCCGCCCACGGCGAGACAAGCGAGGCGCTGTTCCTGAACTCCGGCTTTGTCTACGAGACGGCCGCGGATGCGGAGGCGCGCTTCAAGGGGGGGCAGGAAGGTTTCGTCTACTCCCGCTACGGCAACCCAACGGTCGCGATGTTCGAGGAACGTATGCGCCTGCTGGAAGGGGCGGAGGCCGCCTTTGCCACCGGGTCCGGCATGGCGGCGGTCTTTGCCGCGCTGATGTCGCAGCTGAAGGCCGGGGACCGCGTTGTCGCGTCCCGTGCGCTGTTCGGCAGCTGCCATCATATCCTGACGCAGATCCTGCCGCGTTACGCCATCGAGACCGTGCTGGTTGACGGTACCGATCTCGACCAGTGGGCCGATGCGCTGAAACCCGGTGCCGCGGTGGTTTTCCTGGAAACCCCGGCGAACCCGACCCTGGAACTGATCGACCTGCGCGCGGTGTCCGACCTGGCGCACGCGGCAGGTGCCAGGGTCATCGTCGACAATGTCTTCGCCCCCCCTGTACTGCAACGCCCGATGGATCATGGTGTCG
>CAJYBQ010000586.1 GCA_913064755.1 uncultured Alphaproteobacteria bacterium | reverse complement strand
CGCCGCCGCCGGCGGGCGCGACAGCCTTTCCTGGGTCATGACGGTGGCCGCCGTGCTCTCCTTTGCCGGCGTATCACTGGCCGTCGGGGAAAAGGCCTTCAGCCCGTCGGTCGGCGGTGACAGCCTTTGGGGGGAGGGGTTGTTCTTCCTCGCCGTCTGTTGCGGTGCCACCTACAACGCCTTTTCCGCCCGCCTCTACCAGCGTTATTCCATCGCTTCCGTGTCCCTGCTGGCCATGCTGGGGGGCGTGGTGATGCTGTTGCCCTTCCCGGCGCGGGAGGGGCGGTTCACCACCGGCACCGGATACACGACGAAGGACTGGTGGCTTGCTGTCTCCTTGGCGGTCTTGGCCGGCACGGCCAGCATGTTGCTGTTCACCTGGGGCCTGCAGCAACTGGCGCCGACGCGGGCCGCGGTCTGGGTGCCCATGAGCCCGATCGCCGCGACCGCCTTCGGCGCGCTGCTGCTGGATGAAATCATCACACCGCTGTTCCTTGTCGGCCTGGCCTGTGCGGTCGCCGGGCCGCTGCTGGTCAGTTGGGGAAGGGGAAGGAGACAACGCAATGGCTGATCTGACAGGCAAGGTGGCGGTCATCACGGGCGCGGCGCGCTACCGGGGTATAGGGCGCGCCATCGCACTGCGGCTGGCCCGCGACGGGGCCGACGTCGTGGTCTCGGCACGCACGCAGACCGGCGCGGTGCCGGAGCACGAGCAACGGATGGGCTGGGAAGGTACGGCATCCCTGGTCGCCGAGATCAGGCAACTTGGCCGCCGGGCGGAATGCATCGACTGCGACGTGACGGACAGGGACCAGGTCGCCGCGCTGATCGACGGTACCGTCGCGGCCCTTGGCCGCCTGGACATCATCGTCAACAACGCCGGGGTACCCAGCGGCGCCGGGGCGTCACCCATCATCGACATGGACGACGACGACTGGTTCCATACCGTCGATGTCAACCTGAACGGCGTCTATCATGTCTCGAAGGCCGGGGCGCGGGCCATGGTCTCTGCCGGAAACGGCGGCGCGATCGTCAACCTGTCGTCCACGGCCGGGCGGGTGGGCATGGCCAACTACGGGGCCTATTCGGCGACCAAGTTCGGCGTCATCGGCCTGACGCAGCAGATGGCGGCAGAACTCGCGGGCGAGGGCATTCGCGTGAACTGCATCTGCCCCGGCTCCACAGATACCGACATGATGGATGGCACGTTCCGCCGTGTTGCAGGGCATGTCGGCGCGGATTTCGACCGTATCAAGAAGGGCGTGCGGCGGCAGGTGCCGCTGGGCCGCCAGGGCGATGTTGCCGAACAGGCCGCGGCCGTGGCCTTTCTGGCCAGTGATGACGCCAGCTACATCACCGGCCAGACGCTGAACGTGGACGGCGGTCTGCGCATGGACTGAACGCGCAGGCGCCGCGCGGCGGCTGTTGATCAGGGCACCCACGCTGGTGGCCAGCCTTGACCGATGGCTTCCCGCGCGGGGAGACTGGAATTCAAGCCGGTTGTTCCGTTGGGGGGAGCCGGCACACTGGATCGGGGAGCAAGTGGATGTCGGGTGCGGGTATGGATGAATTGCTGGCGCTGGGGGCCGAAGTGGGCGCGGTCCTGAAAGCCAGGGGGGAGCGTGTCGCGGTCGCGGAATCGTCGGCAGGTGGCCTGATCTCGGCGGCGCTGCTCGCCGTGCCCGGGGCATCCGGCTATTATCGTGGCGGCGCGGTGATCTACAACCGCACCTCCATCCGGGAACTGACCGGGCTGGACATCAAGGCGTTGATGAAGACCGGTATCCGTTCCAGTTCCGAGCCGTTTGCCGCCTGCCTGGCGGAGGCCGTCAGGACCAACATGCGCGGCGACTGGGGCCTGGCGGAGACGGGTGCGGCAGGACCGACCGGCAATGGCTACGGCGATGCCGCCGGGCACAGTTGCTGTGCCGTCGCCGGTGCCGGTATGGAGACCGTGAAGCGCACGTTGGAGACCGGTGACAGTGACCGCGCGGCCAACATGGTCCGCTTCGCCATCGCCGCCCTGACCCTGTTCAGGGAGCAACTCGCCGCCGCCCCCGAAAAGGCGGCCTGAACGCGACCGGTTACCGGTCTGCAGGCTCCGAGCGCATCTTGAAGCGATCATCCCGGTCACTCGGGATCTTCATGATGCCGTTGGCCCGCAGCACCGGGCTGTCGTTGACCAGCAGGCTGGCATTGCAGAACACCATGCGCGGGGTGGCGCGGATCACTTCCGTGCGTCCCTCCACCCATTCCCCGGTCATGACCGGGGCCAGGAAATCGCAGTTCAGGTTGATCGTGGGGAAGAATTTCCGCTGCTTCAGGGCAACGGAGGAGCCGAAGCCGATTTGCACATCCACAAGGGTGGCAAGCATGCCACCGTGACAGGTGCCGGTCGGGTCCAGGTGCTTCGCGGCCACGCGGAAACCCAGGTGCGGCTCGCCATCCTTTATCCGTCCGAAGACCCGGCCCACCAGGCCCAACCACCCCACCTGCCGAC
>CAJYBQ010000585.1 GCA_913064755.1 uncultured Alphaproteobacteria bacterium | reverse complement strand
CCGAGTACCACGCCCCCGAGACACGACGCGGCGTTATGCAGAACGCAGAAACCGTTCCCGTCATAAGAACCCGAGCCGACCTGATCGGCCAGCGCCCGCGCGGCCGCATGCACCGCCGCGCCATCTTCACGAGCCAGCGCACCGGCACCGATGATGATCAGCGGACGTTCCGCATTCTTCAGCACATCAAGGAACGAATGGTCGCCATTCAGCAGCGCGCCCAGCGTTTCCGGCCCCGCCCCCAGGTAGGTGGCGGGATAGGTCAGGTCAGCGTTCTCGCCGATCACCCCGACCGGCAACTGGCCGTTCGACTGCACCCAGGTCTTGCGAATGCGTGCGTTCAGCACGGCCGCTTCCTTGCGCGGGTTGCTGCCGACCAGCAGCACCGCGTCGGCAGCCTCGACACCGGCGATGGTCGCGTTGAACAGGTAATCGCCGCGATGTTCCGCGCCGATCGTGGCACCGTCCGCCCGGCAATCGACATTGGCTGAGCCGAGCGCGGCCATCAGGTCCTTCAGCGCGGTCATTTCCTCCAGCGCGGCCAGGTCACCGACAAGCGCACCGATCTTCGCGGCCTCGGTACCCGCGACCTTTTCCGCCACCAGGCGGAACGCGGCATCCCAGCTGGCCGGCTTCAGGCGACCGTCGACGCGGATATAGGGCCGATCCAGGCGCTGGCGACGCAGGCCGTCACAGGCGAAGCGCGTCTTGTCGGAAATCCATTCCTCGTTCACGTCCTCGTTCAGACGCGGCATCACGCGCAGCACTTCGCGGCCACGGGCATCGATGCGGATGTTGCTGCCCAGCGCGTCCATCACGTCGATGCCTTCGGTCTTGCGCAACTCCCAGGGGCGCGCGTTGAAGGCATAGGGCTTGGACGTCAGCGCCCCGACCGGGCAGAGGTCGATGACATTGCCGGAGAGTTCACTGTCCACGACACTTTCCAGCGCCGTGATCTCCATGTTCTCGCCGCGATTGATGGCGCCGATGTCGGGCACGCCGGCCACTTCCTCGACGAACCGGACACAGCGCGTGCAATGGATGCAACGGGTCATGATCGTCTTGATCAGCGGCCCCATGTATTTCTCTTTGACCGCGCGCTTGTTCTCGTCATAGCGCGATCCACCACGGCCATAGGCCATGGCCTGGTCCTGCAGGTCGCACTCGCCGCCCTGGTCGCAGATCGGGCAATCCAGCGGGTGGTTGATCAGCAGGAATTCCATCACGCCTTCGCGCGCCTTCTTCACCGTCGGTGAATCGGTATGGATGACCATGTTGTCACCGGCCGGCATCGCGCAGCTCGCGATCGGCTTCGGGGCCTTTTCCATTTCCACCAGGCACATGCGGCAGTTGCCCGCGATGGACAGGCGTTCGTGATAGCAGAAACGCGGGATTTCCCGGCCGGCCGCCTCACAGGCCTGCAGCACCGTCGCTCCCGCCGGTACCTCGACCTCTATTCCGTCTACTGTCAGTTTCGGCATGGCTTCCTGCCGTTCCCTCTATCGTTCTCGACCCGCGCTGACTGCTTTAAGCTGCCTGCTTGCGATATTCCAGTATCCGACGCTCCATCTCCGGGCGGAAATGCCGGATCAGGCCCTGGATCGGCCAGGCCGCTGCGTCGCCAAGCGCGCAGATCGTGTGGCCTTCGACCTGTTTCGTGACCTCGTGCAACTGGTCGATCTCGGCAATCGACGCCTGCCCGCGGACCATCCGCGTCAGCACCCGGTACATCCACCCCGTACCCTCGCGGCAAGGGGTACACTGCCCGCAGCTTTCATGCATGTAGAAATGCGCCAGGTTGGCAATGGCCTCCACGATGTCCGTGGACTTGTCCATCACGATCACGGCGGCCGTCCCCAGCCCGGACTGCACGGCCTTCAGGCTGTCGAAGTCCATCAGCACGTCATCGCAGATCGATTTCGGCAGCATCGGCACCGAAGAACCACCGGGAATCACGGCCAGCAGGTTGTCCCAGCCGCCGCGCACGCCACCGCAATGCCTGTCGATCAGTTCCTTCAGCGGGATGCCCATTTCCTCTTCGACGTTGCAGGGCGTGTTCACATGTCCCGAAACACAGAAAAGCTTGGTGCCCGTGTTGTTCGGGCGGCCAAGTCCGGCGAACCAGGCCGCGCCGCGGCGCAGGATCTCCGGCGCAACGGCAATCGATTCGACGTTGTTGACGGTTGACGGACACCCGTACAGGCCGACGGCGGCAGGGAACGGCGGCTTCAGCCTCGGCTGACCCTTCTTGCCTTCCAGGCTCTCGATCAGCGCTGTTTCCTCACCGCAGATATACGCACCGGCGCCGCGATGCAGCACGATGTCGTAGTCATAGCCAGAACCGCAGGCGTTCTTGCCGATCAGGCCGGCCTCGTAGGCCTCCTCGATCGCGGCCTGCAGCACCCGCGCCTCCATGACGAATTCGCCGCGGATGTAGATGTATGCCGCGCTCGCGTTCATGGAAAAGCCCGCGACCAGGCAGCCTTCCAGCAGCCGATGCGGGTCGTTGCGCATGATCTCCCGGTCCTTG
>CAJYBQ010000584.1 GCA_913064755.1 uncultured Alphaproteobacteria bacterium | reverse complement strand
TTCGGCGCCAGCTTGGCGAGTTCATCCATGCGCCGCCTGTCGACCGGACCGCGCCAGATCACGGGAGCCAGCGTCTCGAGCACCTCACGCGCAGTCCAGTCCTCGCCCGCCGGCAGCCAGCGCGTCTCGAACGGCGTACGCGGGTCGACCCCGAGGGGGCCGACGAGTTCGATCCAGGTGACGTACAGGTTGCGGTCGCGCTGATCACGATCCGGGTGGTCCTCGTCGTAGTAGTCGTTGACGAAGGCGGCGCTGATGACGCGCTCTCCAGCGCGCAGGCGCACCCGGGACTCGTAGGGCTCGGGAGCGCCACGGGGCGCGAGTACGTCGAAGCGCTGGAGCCGCTCGCGATCGACCGCGACCACCAGACGGGCCGGGTCCGGGCCGGCCTGCTGCGCCCAGGCTCCCACGCGGACCGTGTACTCGCCTGCGCGCGGCACGTCGAAGACCGCGCTCACCTCGCCGTTCGAATAGAGGCTGACGCTCTGCGCCCACTCGGCGAAGGCGTTGTTCTCGCCGAGCAGCAGGTCCGCCGCCTCGACCCGGCGCGCTTCGCCCGTCGCCGCCGCTGCGCGGGGCAGCGCCCCGTCCGCGATGGACTCGGCCAGGTCGAAGCACCTCTCCAGCAGGATGGGGGAGATCGACAGCGAGTCCCCGATCCCGTCGGAGCCGTCGCTCCCCCCGCCCGCCGGGCGCCCCCGCCCCGCCGGCCCGCCGCCCGCCCGGACGCCGCAGCCGCTCCGGCGGGCTGCGGCCGCGACGCAGTTCCCCCAGTTCGTCGTTCACCACGATGCGGATGGCCTGGAACACCCGCGTTGCCGGGTGAATGCGGCCGGGCTTGGCCGGGGCGGCACGGGCCACGATGGCGGCCAGTTCGCCGGTGCTGCGGATCGGACGCTCCACCCGCACGCGGTCGATGGCACGGGCTATCGGGCGCGATTTCCGCTCCTCGCCGAAGCGATAGAAGATGTCGGCCAGGCGCTCGGTCGGCCAGTTGTTGACGATCTCGTCCGCGGTCAGTTCGCCGTCACCCATGCGCATGTCCAGCGGTCCGTCATGCTGAAACGAAAAGCCGCGCGCCGCCTGGTCAAGCTGTGGCGAGGACACGCCGAGATCCATGGCAATACCGTCAACGGCGGACACGCCGGCATCGGCCAGCAACTGCACCATGTCGCCGAAGCAGCCCTCCAGCACCGTCAGGCGCTCACCGTAGACCGCCACGTCCTGCCGCGCCGCCGCGATGGCCGTCGGATCACGATCGATGGCAATGACCCTGCAGTCACAGGCATTCAACCAGTGCCGGGTATAGCCGCCGAGACCATAGGTGCAATCCACGTAGGTCTGGCCCGACGCAAGCTTCAGGCCCTCCGCCACCGCCCGTCCCATGACAGGGACATGACCGTCGCGTGTTGCGAGCTGCGGCGTCGTCATTGCTCATCCCCGTCCGGTGTCGGGGCAAGCTGGACAACGGGTGCCGGGCGGGTTCGGGCCAGCACGCCGCGATGCTTCTCGCGGGAACGGATACGGGCGGATTCCAGCACCTCCTTCGCCCGCTCGGGGCTGAGCAGGTAGAAGCGGTCGGCCCGGCCCATGAAGACGACCTGGTCCGTGACACCGATGGCTTCCTGCAGTTCGGGCGACAGCACGACCCGGCCATCCTTGTCGAAGGACAGCGTGTTGGCACCGCCGAACAGGTAGGTCGCCAGGTCCTCGACTTCCTCGGACTGCGGGTCCTTTTCCTCCAGCCGCTCGAAAATCCGTTCGAGCACGCGGCGCGGGAAGGCCTCCATCACCCCATCCTTGTAGGACGGAATGACCATCATTTCGGATTCACCCTGCTGTTCCAGAAGCGCGCGGAATTTGGCCGGGATCGATGCTCGGCCCTTGCCGTCGATCCGGTGCGTGAAATTGCCGGAGAAGTAGTTCGCTCCCGGCACATCCAGCTCCACTTGTTTGCGTTCCGGCCCTATCGCCCTCCGCCCTGGATGCCGGTGGGTACCTGATGGTCTGGCACACCACTTTCATGGCACTACATGGGATCACACGGGAATACATGGTCTCACATGGCAAGTCAATGGGAACAGGGCTGGGTCACGCCCTCTGCAGGTGAATTTCCTGGTCAGAAAGTGTTAATGTGACCAATGACTTGTGTTAATTTTTACTTGTCCCATGAATGAAACGGGAACATGGCGACGAGAAGGCCATTCGGGGAGGAATGACGGCATGAATGAGACCCGCTATCAGATCGAGGCGTTCAACACGGCCTTCGAGAGCGAGAACCGCATCCACGATGACGGGATCGCGCAGAAATTAGGTTTCGAAGGTGGCCTGGTGCCTGGCGTCGACGACTACGCCTACATGACCAGGGCGGCCGTGATCGCCTTCGGCCCGTCAGTCCTGGGCCAGGGCCACATCACCTGCCGCTTCCACAAGCCCGCCCACGATGGACCGGCACTTCACGACGCCGGCACGCCCGGCGCTGGCCGCACACTGCGGAGCAGGCGCGCGGACCGGGCGCGACCCCCCTGCCCGAC
>CAJYBQ010000583.1 GCA_913064755.1 uncultured Alphaproteobacteria bacterium | reverse complement strand
CGCGGCCTGGATGGCGCCGAGCGCCGCATTGCAGCAGAGGAAGGTGGGCAGCGCATGGCCGGCCAGCATGGCACCGATACGCGCTCGGTCCATCTTCGCGAAGGGTACGGAGGCGCATGCACCGGCATTGTTGACCAGCACGTTGACCGGGCCCAGCGTGGCCACCGCGACGGCAAAGGCGCGGCCGATCTGTTCCCCGTCGGTCAGGTCGGCCAGCGCCTCGTGCACCATGGCACCCGCATGGTCGGCCCGGAGCGACGCCGCCGCCACGCCGAGCCGTTCCGGGTTGCGCCCGACGATGGTGACGCTGGCCCCGGCGTCCAGGAACGCATCGGCAATGGCAAGGCCGATACCCTGCGCGGCACCGGTCACCACCACGTGCTGGCCCTTCAGCCCCTTGTCCGTCATCGACCTGTCCACCTCCGGCATCGACTGCTCTCCCCGTTTCGTCGAACCCAAATTACTTTAAGCTTAAAGTAAATCAGGAGCGATGCAGGCTCAAGGGAGATCGGACAGGCGGGCGAACTGCTCTATAAGATTTCGCTTCGAATCAATCAGACGGAGTTGTGAGCGATGCGCGGATATTTCGGGATCGGGGTCTTGCAGATGTCCAAGTTCATGAACGCGGGCAACCTGTTCCGGACCGCCCATGCCTTCGGTGCCAGCTTCGTCTACACCATTGCGGCGGAGTTCAGTGCCCGCAAGATCGCGTCGGACACGTCGCGGTCGTCGCGCAACGTCCCCTGGTACGAATACGACAGCTTCGATGCCCTCAGCCTGCCGCGCGGCTGTGCACTGGTCGGCGTGGAACTGACCGACGAGGCCATCGACCTGCCCCGGTTCCATCACCCCCTTGCCGCCGCCTACCTGATGGGGCCG
Organism: uncultured Alphaproteobacteria bacterium; assembly: GCA_913064755.1. GTDB lineage: Bacteria > Pseudomonadota > Alphaproteobacteria > Minwuiales > Minwuiaceae > Minwuia. The sequence goes on along the minus strand of CAJYBQ010000583.1, from coordinate 1,664 downwards.
GAAAAGGGTTCGCTTACGCCGGAGGTAATTGAACGCTGCGACCATGTCGTGAAGATTCCGACCGGCTTCTGCCTCAACGTCGCGACCGCCGGGGCGATCCTGATGTATGACCGAAGCCTGGTACACGGCGGTTTCGGGGAGCGTGCAACGACGTCCGTCAGCATGCCGCCGCCGAAGCCCGAACACGCTTACGGTGGCCGCTTCTCCCGCAAGGGACGCAATGGCGTGCCCCGCAACGAAACGGAAGGGGAGGACGACGCACGAGCGATGATCTGCTGGCCATGGTGAAGGGGCGGATGACGCCGCTGGCAAGGACACTGGGCATCGAGTTCACGAAGGTGGAACCGGAACTGATCGAGGCCGAGATGCTGGTCAGGCCGGAATTCTGCACCTTTCCCGAGATCCTGCACGGCGGTGCCGTCATGGCGCTGGCCGACAATGTCGGCGCGGTGGGCACGGTGGTGAATCTCAGACCGGGCAACACGACCACGACGCTGGAGAGCAAGACCAATTTCATCGCGGCGATCCCGGCAGGGCAGAAGGCGCTGGCCACCGGCGTGCCACTGCACCGGGGCCGGACAACCATGGTCTGGCAAACCACGATCCGGCGCGAGGACGGGCGCACGGCAGCCATCGTGACCCAGACTCAACTGGTCCTGCAGCCGAAGGCAAAGGGCGGCTGACCGGGTGAACAGCCCTGCTCGGGGGCGCTCACCTGCCGGGGCGACGAATCAGGCCTCGATCACCTCTATCCGTGCCTTCACCGATGTGCGGACGTTGTAGTCGGAGATCCAGACGACCTCGATCTCGCCACTCTCCACCGCCTTCACGCGAAAGCCGAGATAGGGATTGGTGGCAACGGAACTGAACCACTCGGCGCGGAACACCTGGCGACCGTTATAGAACCCGAGCACTTCCTGCAGGATGTGGCGCGGGATGACGACGATGTTGTCGGTGGAGAACCGCACGCCGGATTCCATCGCGTGGCGGGCCAGGGTGCGGACCTCGAACACCTCCCCCCGCTTCACGGTCGCGGGGACATGGATGCGCCTGTCGGGTGAGGCCATGGCGTCAGCCCCCGCAGGCGCCGAGCAGGACCTCGACGTTCTGCCGGGCCATTGCAACCCGGCCATCCGCCATCTCCGCCACCAGCACGACGTCCGAGGTCTGGCGCATGCGGAACCGCATCTCCGTCAGGGCGCTGCCGTTCCAGGGACCGTAGTGATAGCGCGCCACCTCGGGGAACGGGTTGCCGAGCACGAAGACATGGACGGTCTTCGGATAGTCGGAACCTTCGAAACCGCAGCTGACGTCGAAGGTCAGCGGAATGGAATCGCCGTTTTCCGCCAGCAGCGGCAGTTTCAGGTCGATCAGGTCGGGCACCGGTTCCCGGCCCCGCAGCACGATGCCGACCAGATGCTCGGCATCCGCCACGTCCGGCTGCACCGGGAACGTCCGGCGGAACATGGACACGCGATTGCGGATGCCCTCTGCCCATGCAGGCAAGGCCCAACTGGCCATCAGCACGCCTGCGCTGGCAAGCACCCCGCGGCGCGAAACGGCCTTTCTCTCGGCACTGGGTTTCATGTCCGGCACTCAGTCCTGCGGCAAGGGACCAGTCAAGGTGAGCAGGTAGGCTATCACGTCCTCCACCTCGGCCGCTG
>CAJYBQ010000582.1 GCA_913064755.1 uncultured Alphaproteobacteria bacterium | reverse complement strand
CGGGTTTGCTTTTGCCAATGCGTCTAACTGCATCAATGTGGCAACAAGATGGGGCATTTCGTTCAAAAATATCATATTCGGCCCGTCGCAGGGGGCGTTGTCAGGGTCCTGATGGGTCTCCATAAAGACGCCCGCGACGCCGATGGCTACAGCGGCGCGCGCCATCACAGGGGCCAGTTCACGCTGCCCGCCGGATGATCCGCCAAGGCCGCCGCGCTGTTGGCCCGAATGGGGGGCGTCCATGATCACCGGATAGCCGGTTTGTGCCATCTGCGGCAGCGACCGCATGTCCGCCACCAGCGTGTTGTAGCCGAAGCTGGCACCGCGCTCGCAGACCGATATGTTGTTGTTTCCGGTGCTGCGCAGCTTGTCGACGACGTTCTTCATGTCCCAGGGGGCAAGGAACTGCCCCTTCTTCACGTTGATGGCGCATCCGGTTTCACCGGCTGCCAGCAGCAGGTCCGTCTGGCGACAGAGAAAGGCCGGGATCTGCATGACGTCGACAGCCTCGGCCACGATGGCGCATTGCTCGGCCGTGTGGACATCCGTCAGGACAGGCAGGCCGGTGGCTTCGCGGATCTCGGCGAAGATCGGCAGGGATTTCTCCAGCCCCATGCCGCGAATACCGCCGACACTGGTCCGGTTGGCCTTGTCATAGCTGGTCTTGTAGATCGCACGGATACCCACACGGTCGGCGATTTCCTTGATCGCGTGCGACATTTCCAGCGCATGATCGCGGCTTTCCAGCTGACACGGGCCGGCGATCAACACCAGCGGCAGCTCGTTGCCGATCTGAATGTCGCCGACGGTCATGATGCCAGGCGCGGCGCTTCCCACGGTATCAGCCATGATGGGTTTCTTCCTGTGTCCGTTGCGACCGTCCGTCACGGTCAGATGCCCATTGTAGCAGACGCCGGGATCAAACCAGGCGCGACTGCCGGATCGCGGCCTCGATGAAGCTCGCGAACAGGGGATGTGGCTCGAACGGACGCGATTTCAACTCCGGATGGAACTGCACGCCGATGAACCAGGGATGATCCTTGATCTCCACGATCTCCGGCAGGGTGCCGTCCGGTGACACGCCGGAGAAGATCATGCCCACGGCTTCGAGTTGTTCGCGGTAGTTGATGTTGACCTCGTAGCGGTGGCGATGCCGTTCACTGATGTTCTGCGATCCGTAGATGCTTTCCACCAGGCTGCCCCCCTTCAACCGCGCCGGATAGGCACCGAGGCGCAGGGTGCCCCCCATGTTGGAGCGATCGCTGCGTGTTTCGCGCACGCCGCCTTCACCGGCCCAGTCGGTCATCAGGCCCACAACCGGCACCTGGCACTTGTCGTCCAGTTCGGTCGAACCGGCACCGTCCAGGCCGATCAGGCTGCGGCAGGCCTCGATCACCGCCATCTGCATGCCGAAGCAGATGCCGAAATAGGGAATGTTGTGGATGCGCGCGAACCCGGCCGCGCGAATCTTGCCCTCGGTGCCACGTTCGCCGAAACCGCCCGGCACCAGGATGGCGTGGACATTCTCCAGCCGGTGCAGCGCCTCGGTATCTTCCTCGAAGATCGCGGAATCGATCCAGTCGATGTCCACATCGACATTGTTGGCGATACCGCCGTGGCGCAGGGCCTCGGCCAGTGACTTGTAGGCGTCGGGCAGCTCGATGTACTTGCCGATGATGCCGATCCGGACGGAGCCTTCCGGGTTCCGCACACGCTCCAGAATGCGCAGCCAGCGGCTCAGGTCCGGTTCCGCCGATACGTCGAGGCGGAAGTGGCGCATCACCTCCACGTCCAGCCCCTCGGCATGGAACATGATCGGCGCGGCGTAGATGCTGTCGACGTCCGGTGCCTGGATCACCGCGTCGGGGCGCACGTTGCAGAACTGCGCGATCTTGCGTCGCTCCCCCTCCGGCACCGACGTCTCGCACCGGCAGATCAGGATATCGGGCTGAATGCCGATGGACCGCAGTTCCTTCACCGAATGCTGCGTCGGCTTGGTCTTCAACTCGCCTGCGGCCTTGATGTAGGGCACCAGCGTCAGATGCATGAACAGCGCGTGGTCGCGACCCAGTTCCTGCCCAAGCTGGCGGATCGCCTCCAGGAACGGCAGGCTCTCGATATCGCCCACCGTGCCGCCGATCTCCACCAGCACGAAATCCAGGCCCTCGGTACCGGCGCAGATGAATTCCTTGATGGCGTCCGTGATGTGCGGGATCACCTGAACGGTCGCCCCCAGGTAGTCACCGCGCCGTTCCCGGTCGATCACCGTCTGGTAGATCCGCCCCGTGGTGACATTGTCGGCCTTGTTGGCAGCAACGCCAGAAAAGCGCTCGTAATGCCCCAGGTCCAGGTCGGTCTCGGCCCCGTCCTCGGTCACGTAGACCTCACCATGCTGATACGGGCTCATCGTGCCCGGATCGACATTGATGTAGGGATCAAGCTTGCGCAGACGAACCTTGTGGCCGCGCGCTTGCAGCAGCGCCGCCAGTGATGCGGAAGCCAGGCCCTTGCCAAGTGAGGAGACCACGCCGCCAGTGATGAAGATAAAC
>CAJYBQ010000581.1 GCA_913064755.1 uncultured Alphaproteobacteria bacterium | reverse complement strand
TTAAAAGCACTAAAGACATTGTTAGTGACAAATAGTCAGAAAATGAAAGAGCGAGCGATTACAGCTCATTAGCGAAAACAAATAGTCATATGAAAGCGTAAGGCTATTGGCAGGGTTTACGGTTTTGATTGATCATAAAAGGGGAGACCAGTGAGCAGGTCTGAACGAGACAAATTAGAAGCAGAGAGAGAAGCAAGACGTACCAAGCGTCTCTCTGAGAGAGCGGAGCAGCGAGCTCGCCGTAAAGCAGAGCAGGCACAACGTGCTGCGCAAAGAGCAGAACAGCTCGCGCAAGAAGTCAAAGGCTCAAGACGTTCAAGCCCACGCCAGCGTCACAGAGAGCGCCGGGTTCGCGGCGCGCGGGGCGGGCGGCTGCGCGGGGCTTGCGGCAATGCGCCCGTCCTGCAGCCGCCCGGTGACCTGTCCGACCTCGGCCCCGTCCCGTTCCTCGATGGGGATTTCCCGTACCCCGTCACGCACGGTCCAGTCGATGGTCGGACCCGGCAGGGCGACATGGAACGGGATGCCGTTGTCATGCGCCGCCAGTGCCTTCAGATAGGTGCCGATCTTGTTGCAGACATCGCCAGTCGCGGTGGTGCGGTCGGTGCCGGTAATGCACAGGTCGACCATGCCATGCTGCATCAGGTGACCGCCCGCATTGTCCACGATCACGGTCGCCGGAACCCCGTGTGCGCCAAGTTCCCACGCGGTCAGGGACGCACCCTGGTTGCGGGGCCGGGTCTCGTCGACCCAGACATGCACATCGATGCCCGCGTCATGCGCCTTGTAGATCGGGCTGAGCGCGGTGCCCCAGTCCACGGTTGCCAGCCAGCCGGCATTGCAGTGGGTGAGGATGTTAAGCGGCCCCTGCCCGCCGGGCCTTGCCGCCACGGCGGCCTCGATCAGCTTCAGACCGTGGTCCCCGATGGCGGAGTTGATGGCGACGTCTTCCTCGGCGATCGCCCCGGCACGGGTCCAGGCGATCTCCGCCCGCGCCGAAGGTGCCTGGTCCTGCAGATCACCCCGCATGCGCTCCAGCGCCCAGAACAGGTTGACGGCCGTGGGCCGGGTCGCGCGCAGGGTCTCGATGGCTTCGGCCAGCCCCTGGTCGGTCGGGTCCTCGCGCATCGCCAGCGCCACGCCGTAGGCGGCGGTTGCCCCGATCAGCGGCGCGCCGCGCACCAGCATGGCCCGGATCGCCTGCGCCGCCTCCGCCATCGTGGTCAGGGTCAGCGTGACGAATTCATGCGGCAGCCGGGTCTGGTCGATGACCACCACGGTCCTGCCATCCGCGCCGGCTTCGATCGGACGCCGGGAACTGCCGTCCACCTTCACTGCGATATCCTCCTGCGCACGGGACAGCGTCGAAGATAGCCGCTGCGGCAGGTCAGACAATCTGTTTCCCCGGCCCGGAACGTGATTTCTCCCCGCAAAGCGGCCATCAACTCAACGTGACGGAAACGGCATCGGGCTTACAGACATCGTCCGGCCAGGAATTCAACCTGTTGTTTTAGATAATGGTTTTCCAGGTCGCGCGGGGAAGAGCGGTTCACGAAACCCGGCACCGTGGCCCCGGATCACGGAAATTCACGCAAAAGCGTGTAACCGTTTCACCCGAAACACCGTCATATCCCCAACAGCGCAGGTCGAACGACAACAGGACACGGCCCGCGTCGGGACAGAGCGTTTCAAGGGAGAATCGAACCATGATCAAGCACCTCAAGGCAGGCATGTTCGGGACGGCGCTGCTGGCTGGCAGCCTGATGGCAGGCACGGCCTTCGCCGGTGAGCAATATGTCGACGGCACCGGCTACGCGGCCAGCGGTTACGACGTGGTGGCCTATCACGGCCTGAAACAGGCGCCCGTGGGCCAGAAACAGCCCCCCGCCGTGCCGGGCAAGGCGTCCATCACCGCAACATACAATGGCGCGAAATGGGCCTTTGCCAGCGAGGCCAACCGCGATGCCTTCCTGGCCGACCCGGCGAAATACGCCCCCGGCTATGACGGTCACTGCGCCTATGGCATCTCCCAGGGCGGCAAGGTTCCGGCCAATCCCGACCTGTGGCGCATCGTCGATGGCAAGCTCTACCTGAACATCACCCGCACCGTCGTCGGCTTCTGGGAAGCCGACATTCCCGGCAACCTGAAGCAGTCGGAAGTGAAGTGGGCAAGCCTGGAACAGAAGAGCGCGCCGGACGGCCCGGTGCCGCAGTTCGACGCCAGCCATGCCCCGGTGAACTGAACCGCCCACGAACCCGTTTCCTGCCGCCCGCGGGCGGTGGAAAGAGGGATCCTGCCAGCCTCACCGCGTGATCACATTCGCGCCAGAATGCCCGATGGCGATTGGCCATGGCGAAGGTGTCGATACAGTATGACGCAGTGGGCTGCAGGGGTCCCGCCACTTGAACCGGTAACTTGAACCCAGTTGATCAGACCCGAAGGAGATCATCATGAAGACCACGTCACTGAAGAGCCTTTCCGCTCGCGCCGCCCTTATGGGCGCCCTTGCCCTGGCCGCCACCCTGTCCCCAGTCGCGGCGCCCGCCGCC
>CAJYBQ010000580.1 GCA_913064755.1 uncultured Alphaproteobacteria bacterium | reverse complement strand
CGTCGCCGCCCCACGGAACGAACCCAGAACGCTACATCACCGCGGAAGCGTCCGTCTGGCCTACAGCTACCTGGTCAACCAGGGTGCCGACGCGACCGCGGGTTCAAAGAAGGCGTCGATCACTGCCACGCGGGCGCACATCGGCGTCGAGCCGGCCGCGAAGTACCATGAGAGAGTGACGCGTGCCTGTGTGCTGGCCGTGGACCACTTCATGCACCGCGACCCGGTACCCGCAGCGTCCGCCGATGCGTGCATCGACGCCAATCCGCGCCTGCTCGACAAGGACATCATGCTGATCCACTACGCGCGCGTAACCCTGTTTTCCGACGCTGCCCGGGACCGCTTCATTGCCCCGGACCGTGCGCCCATTCCCCTGCATGCCTGAACGGTCCCGCATTTTCCGCGATTGAGCCACCGGCATGTGCGCCGTATGATCCGTGAAAATCCTGGGGGGAGAAGATCATGCTTGACCTGGTCATTCGCGGCGGAACGGTAATCGACGGCACGGGCGGCGCGGCCCGCACCGCAGATGTGGCGGTAAAGAACGGCGTGATCGTATCCGTCGAGGGCAAGGCAGGCCCCGCCACGCGGGAAATCATGGCGGACGGCGCGCTGGTCACGCCGGGCTGGGTCGACATCCATACCCATTACGATGGCCAGGCCACCTGGGACGCGGATCTGACCCCCAGTTCCTGGCATGGCGTGACCACCACCGTGTTCGGCAATTGCGGTGTCGGCTTTGCCCCGGTGAAGCCGGGCACGGAACCCTATCTGATCAACCTGATGGAGGGGGTGGAGGACATCCCCGAGATCGTGCTGTCGGAAGGTATCGATTTCCGCTGGGAGAGTTTCCCCGACTACATGAACGTGCTGGCAGAAACCAATCGCACGATGGACATCGGCACCCAGGTGCCGCACGCCGCGCTCAGGTTCTACTGCATGGGCGACAAGGGCGCCGACCATGGCTCCACCCCGTCCGAAGACGAGATCAAGCAGATGGGCCTGCTGCTGGAGGAAGCGCTGGGCGCCGGGGCACTCGGCTTCTCCACGTCGCGCACCATCAAGCACAAGGCGGCCGACGGACGCTTCACCCCGTCCCTGACGGCGCGGGAGCCGGAACTGGTCGGGCTGGCACGCGCCATGAAACGCTCGGGCCGCGGCATCATCCAGGTCAACTCCGACTTCGAACCGGGGGATTTCGAGACCCTGCGCGGCGTCGCGGCGGAGGCGGGTCGTCCCATGTCGGTGCTGCTGATCCAGGTGGACAACGCACCTGACCGCTGGCTCGACACCCGTGCCGGCATCCGCGCCGCCAACGCCGCGGGCGTGAGGATGAACGGCCAGGTCTCCAGCCGCCCCATCGGCATCCTGATGGGGCTGGAAACCTCCGTGCATCCCTTCATCACCCACCGCACCTGGCGCGCGATGGCGGACCTGACGCCGGCGGAACGCTACCAGCGGCTGAAGAACGATGCCGACCTGCGCCGGCAACTGATCGAGGAACGGCCGTCCAACGGTCACATCAAGTGGATGGAGTTCGGCCTGACCCGCGCCTGCCGCCTGGCAGAACCGCTGGACTACGAACCCGACCTGGCCAACAGCGTTGCCGCGATCGCGGAGCGCGAGGGCGTCGACCTCTGGGCCAAGGCGCTGGACATGATGCTGGAAGACGACGGCAAGGCGATCCTGCTCTACCCGTTCGAGAACTACAACGCGGGCAACCTGGACGTGATCCGCGACATGCTGATGGATCCCGAGACCGTCTGCGGTGTTGCCGACGGCGGGGCACACGTGGGGCTGATCTGCGATTCCAGCGCACCGACCACCCTGCTGACCCTCTGGGGCCGCGACCGCACCCGCGGCGAAGGCATTCCCCTGCCCCACCTGGTGAAGAAGCAGACCCGCGACACGGCACTGACCTACGGCCTGACCGACCGCGGCGTGCTGGCACCGGGCATGAAGGCCGACATCAATGTCATCGATTTCGAGAACCTGCGCGCGCTGCAGCCGCAGGTGGTCTATGACATGCCGGCGGGCGGCAAGCGGCTGATCCAGCGCGCGGCGGGCTATCGCCACACCTTCGTGTCCGGTATCGAGACCCAGGCCGACGGTGAACTGACCGGCAACCATCCGGGCCGCCTGATCCGGGGCTGACGCGGGCACGTGTCTGCTTCCTTCCCTCAAGACCAAACAGCAGGAGCTGACGCGTGGCACGCACTGTCCACCTGATTCGCCACGGCCAATCGACCTTCAATGCCCAGATGTCCCTGACCGGCGTCGACCCGATGCTGTTCGACGCACCGCTGTCCGACCTGGGAAAGCAGCAGGTGTCGAAACTGCGCCACCAGATGGCCGACGTGCGGGTTGACCTGGTGGTGACCAGCCCCTTCACCCGCGCGATCCAGACCAGCATGGCCGCATTCGGGCATCGGGACCTGCCGACCGTGGTGGAATCCATCCACCGCGAACACCTGGCCGCAAGCTGTGACGTCGGCCGACGTCCGCACGAACTGGTCAACGACTTCCCGCACCTGGCATTCGACCACCTGGATGATCC
>CAJYBQ010000579.1 GCA_913064755.1 uncultured Alphaproteobacteria bacterium | reverse complement strand
CTGGCTGCCGAAGGTGATGGGGCCGAAGCGGGACCGGCCGAACTGTTCGTTCATCAGCGCCAGCTTCAACTGGCCATAGCCCTTGCCGCCCAGTTCCGGCCCCAGGTGACAGGCCCAGAGCCCGCGCCGCTTCACCTCCGCCTGCAGCGGGCGCACGTGCTTCACGAAGGCCGGGTCGTGGATGTTCCACTGGCTGCCCAGGATCTCGTCCAGCGGCTGGATCTCGCGCCGGGTGAAGTCCCCGATCCAGTCGAGTTCACGCTGGAATTCCGGATCCGTTTCGAATGACCACATCTGGCACACCTCCCCATGAAAGACGCGCCATTCATGCCCGACATCGACCGGTCCCGCCAATAGCCGAATACCGGCAGGCGCCATGTCCCCGACTGCATGCCGACCCGGCCGCATGTCGCCCGGGGGGCGTGTTTGGTGGCATTCGTTCAGCGCTTCCTGCATCGCCTCCCCGCGTGGAGCGCATGACCCGGCCCCGCTTCTGTTACTTGATGGTTGTCCAGCAAGTAACGTAGTGTCGCGACGTCAAGAATTTCTGGGGAGGAAGACAATGGCGCTCGATATCAGGAAGGCCCTGCTTGCAGGGTGTGTCGGCCTTGCGGCGATGGTCGCGACGGCACCGACACAGGCGGACGAACTGCGGCTGGCCATCGGCAATACCGGTGACGGCGGGCTGGTGCGCGGGATGTACCAGTTTGCCGAGGAGATCAAGACGCGCACCGACGGCCGCTATACCGGCAAGGTCTACGAGCTGGCGCTGCTCAACTATGCCGAATCGATGACCGGCGTGCGCGACGGCATTGCCGACATCGCCTATGTCATTCCGGCCTATCACCGCGGCGAGTTTCCCTATGGCAACCTGCTGGTCGACATGGCCACGGCGGGTGTGAACCCGGTCGCCATCGCCGGTGCCGCGAACGAGTACATCGTCAACTGCGACAAGTGCCTGGCGGAGTACAAGGCGCAGAACCAGGTGTTTCTCGGCACCTCCGTGATCGGTCCCTACTACATGATGTCGGTCGAGAAGATCTCCACGCTGGAGGACTTCAAGGGCAAGAAGATCCGCGGCTTCGGCCCGTTCGGGCGCTGGGTCGAGGCCATGGGTGCCACGGCCGTGGTGCTGGGCGCCAACGACATCTACGAGGCGATCAGCCAGGGCCAGCTGGATGGCAACACCCATACGCTGGACGTGCTGAAGAGCCTGTCGATCGGGGAGGTCACCGACTACCTGCTGGATGCCCCGATCGGCGTCTACATCGGCAACAACATGTTCAACCTGAACCGCGATGTCTGGAACGACATGTCACCCGCGGACAGGAAGTCGTTCCTGCTGGCCGGCGGTTCGTCCGTGGCCTGGACCACCGTCACCTACTGGGGCGAGAACCAGGAACTGTTCCGCAACCCGTCCTCCGTCGGTGTCGAGATCGTCGAGCCGTCGGACGCCGTGCGCAAGGCCTCCGACGCCTTCCGCGCCAACGACCTGAAGGCCGTGGCGAAGACCAACCGGGAGAAGTTCGGCGTCATGGATGCCGAGGCCCAGCTGGCCATCATCAATGGCCTGGTGGACAAGTGGGTCAAGCTGACGGCCGATGTCGACGTGACCGACACGAAGGCAATCTCCGAGCTGTTCGTGCGGGAGATCTTCAGCAAGGTCGACCCCGCCAGGCTCTGATCAGCACCGGTACCGGAAGGTAAACTGACCCATGCAGGCACTGGGACGCGTGCTGGCATGGCTGGTCGCCGCCTCGACGATGATCGGGGCGGCGGCGGTCATGCTGATGATGTTGCAGATCGTGGCGGACGTGGCACTGAAGAACCTCTTCAACTGGCCCATCCCCGCGACCTCGCTGATCGTCTCGCATTATTACATGGTGACCGTCGCCTATCTGCCGGTGGCGCTGTCGGAAAAGCTGAACGGCCACATCTCGGTCGAGGTGATCTTCCGGCAGTTCTCGGCGCGCTGGCAGAAGCTGGTGATCGGCGTGGTCTGGCTGGTGTCCGCCACCGTGGCAGGCGGCATCGCGCACCGGCTGTGGTTCGAGGCGCTGAAGAAGATGCCGGGGGAGGCCAACGTGTTCGCAAGCGGCCTCAAGCTCTTCCACTGGCCGCTATATTTCGTGCGTCCCGTGGGCTTCGGCCTGTTCGGCGCGGGGCCAACGGTGCAAGTGGCCGCCGTAAGCCTCGGCCAATTGGGCAAATCGTTCGGGCGTCATGGTTTTCCCCTTCCTGGGCGGGCGGGCCCGGGTGTGTCGTCCAGGTAACTGCGCAAGTTGCGCCGGGCCCGTGACAGCAAGCTCTCCAGTGCCTCGACGCTGATGTTCATCAGCGCCGCGGCGTCGATATTCGACAGCTCTTGATAGTACTGCAGCACAATCGCTTCACGCTGGCGTTCGGGCAGCGACGCCAACGCCGCCGCCATATGCTCACTGCGGGCGGCGGCTTCCAGCTGTTCATCGGGCGCAGGCGCTGTGTCGACCACCTCGCTCATCGCCTCCTCGTCGTGCAACGGGCGCTCCTTGCGCCGACGCAAATGGTCGTGGCACAGGTT
>CAJYBQ010000578.1 GCA_913064755.1 uncultured Alphaproteobacteria bacterium | reverse complement strand
CTACGTCGCCACCTGGGCGGGCTTCGTCTATGTGGCGTTCGTGATCGACGTCTTCGCCCGGTACATCGTCGGCTGGCGCGTCAGTCGCACGGCGCACGCCAACTTCGTGCTCGACGCCCTGGAACAGGCGCTTCACGACAGACGGCCTACACATCGCAGTGGCCTGGTCCATCATAGCGACCGGGGAAGCCAGTATATCTCGATCAAATACACGGAGCGGCTGGCCGAGGCTGGGATCGAGCCGTCGGTAGGGAGCGTCGGCGACAGCTATGACAACGCCCTCGCCGAGACCATCAACGGCCTCTACAAAGCCGAGGTGATTCACCGCCGCGGACCATGGCGATCGTTCGAGGCCGTAGAGTTCGCCACTCTGGAATGGGTGGATTGGTTCAACAACCGGCGACTGCTGGAGCCGATCGGCAACATCCCGCCTGCTGAAGCCGAACAACGATACTACGCCATGCTGGACGAACAGAGCGTGGCGGCGTAACTCAAACCAAACGGCCTCCGGCAATCCCGGGGCGGTTCACGTGCCGATTGCCGAGTGACCTCAAATCATTGTTGGCAAATCAGCATCCCTGCCTGTCTCACCGAACTGAATTTCGGTCTGGACTGTCACACTCAGGCAAGCATTGCTTGGCCTGCGGAGTTGACCATCCCCTGAGCCCTCGTTCGACCTCACCTCCGCCGGCCCTGACCGACCGATCGGCAGGGCCCTGGGTCGTGGGAGGCGTATCGGCTGACCACCGGAGTCCCGCCGATCGAAACGCCTCCATGACCCAGGGAGGTTCTCATGTCCCAGCTAACCGATACCCAGCTTGTCATCCTGTCCAAAGCCGCGCAGGCGGAGGATGGCTTGGTCTTACCATTACCCGACTGCCTGACCATCAACGGCGGTGCCATCATGTCCGTCCTGTCCAGCCTGCTTCGCAAGGGCCTGGTCGAGGAGCGTCCCCTGCAAGCATCAGGGACTGCAGGCGCCGGATTGCATGCTGGTGGTTCCGCTTCACTCGGCGCCTGTCACGGCCAGGAACGGGTCTGGCGCAGTGATAAGGACGGCTACAGGTTTGCCCTCGCCATCACCCGCGCTGGCCTCGACGCCATCGGTGTCGATGCCGACGAAGACGAGGGTACCAGCACTGGAAAGGCGGGAGCCGGTTCCCCCTGTAGCTCCGCACCTGACGGCGCAGGCGCAGAACCTCAGCACGATGCTGATACCAAGCACGCTTGCGTTGGTGTCGCAGAGAGCAGTGAGCGGGCAGCATCGGGTCGGGCCAGTGGCAAGCACATCATCCGTCCTGGCACCCGCCAGTCCCTGCTAGTCGACCTGCTCCGGCGCGATGGCGGTGCCAGCCTGGACGAATTGGGGCAGGCCACCGGCGGGCAGCCGCACTCCGTGCGCGGCGCCATCAGCAGCGCCGTCCGGAAAAAGCTGGGCCTCACCGTGATGTCGGAGACGACAGAAGGCCGTGGCCGTGTCTACCGGATCTTCCCGTGAGCCGGCGGTTGGCAAAGCGGCAGGGCAAGGTCTCGCACGAGGATATCGATGCCCTGTCCGGTCTCGACAAGTCCGAGCTTCACATACGCTGGGAAGAGGCCTTCAGCCATCCACCGCCGAAGTACATGCGCCGGGATATTCTTGTGCGTGCTCTGGCGCACGAGATGCAGTTGGAAGCAGCGGGCGGGATGCCCGCTGGCCTGACCCGCCAACTGGCGCGGGCCGCAAAGGCCATGCGTGATGGCAAGACGTCTGCGTCTGCCAGCGATCACCATCGTTCCGCATCTGCCGTGACCATCAAGCCCGGCACACGGTTGCTGCGTGACTGGCAGGGCGTCACCCACGAGGTGATCATCCTCGAGAACGGCATCCAGTACCGGGACCGGGAATGGAACTCCCTCTCCGCCGTCGCCCGCGAGATCACCGGTACCCGCTGGTCCGGCCCCCTGTTCTTCGGCCTGAAGGGACAGAACCCATGACGGTCATTGGTGGCAAGGGAAGCACGAGAAGAAGTAACGGGAACTCGGTACGGCGCTGCGCGGTCTATACCCGCAAGTCCACCGAGGACGGGTTGGAACAGGACTTCAACTCCCTGCATGCCCAGCGCGAAGCCTGCGAAGCCTATGTCCGCAGCCAGGCCGGCGAAGGCTGGAAGCTGCTGCCCGACCCCTATGATGATGGCGGCTTCTCCGGCGGCACCGTGGAGCGCCGCGCTTTCCAACGGCTGCTGAGCGCCGTCCGGGCGGGACAAGTCGACGTGATCGCGGTCTACAAGATCGACCGCATCAGCCGCAGCCTCGCGGATTTCATCGGCATCATTGCCGAATTGGCCGAGCACAGGGTCGCGCTGGTTTCGGTAACCGAAGCGTTTGACACCGCGACGCCGATGGGCCGGATGACGCTGAATTTGCTCGCGACGTTTGCGCAGTTTGAGCGCGAGATGATCAGCGAGCGGACGCGGGACAAGATGGCGGCTTCCCGCCGGCAAGGGCCCTGGGTCGGGGGCACCGCGCCTTACGGACCCCGCGTCGAGAACACGCCCCGGGTGCCCGCCCCCCAGCTGGCC
>CAJYBQ010000577.1 GCA_913064755.1 uncultured Alphaproteobacteria bacterium | reverse complement strand
GTGGTCGAGACCAAGAAGATCCTCGACCCGAAGATCCTGCTGACGGCGACCTGCGTGCGCGTGCCGACCTTTGTCGGACATGCGGAATCGGTAAACCTGGAACTCGAGTCACCGCTTTCGGCTGACGAAGCACGCGACCTGCTGCGGGAAGCACCGGGCTGCATGGTGATCGACAACCCGGCGGAGGAGCAGTACATCACGCCCGTCGAATGTGTCGGTGACTATGCCACCTTCATCAGCCGCATCCGCGAGGACGGGACGGTGGAGAACGGTCTCAACCTCTGGGTCGTGTCGGACAACCTGCGCAAGGGCGCGGCGCTGAACACCGTGCAGATCGCCGAGACCCTGGGCAACCGGTTCCTGAAGAAGGCCGCCTGACGCACCACCCCTGAACCGGCGCGCGTCGTCCCTGGCGGCGCATCCGGCAAACGGCTCCGTTTCCCCGTCCGGCAATCCATGGCAGTGCCCTGGAAATGTCGGCGGGGGGCGAAGCCGGCGTTCCAGCTCAGGTGTCAACTGGCACGGATCAGGTCCGCGGCGCGTTCGGCAATCATGATCGTCGGGGCATTGGTGTTGCCACCGATCAGGCTCGGCATCACCGACGCATCGACCACGCGCAGCCCCTGCACGCCCCGCACCCGCAGTTCCGGATCGACAACCGCGGCGGCATCCTTGCCCATGCGACACGTGCCCACCGGGTGATAGATGGTCTCGGCCTTGCGACGCACGAATGCCTCCAGCGCATGTTCGTCCTGAACATCCGCGCCAGGGTGCATCTCGTCGGCCATGTGCGCGGCCAGCGGTGGTGCCGACAGCACGCGCCGACCGATCTCGATACCGCGCATCATCTTCGGCAGATCGTCGGGGTGATCCAGGTAGTTCGGGTCGATCAGCGGATCGGCCAGCGGGTCCGGCGACTGCAGGCCGATGTGGCCACGGCTCTTCGGACGCAGGTCGCAGCAATGCATCGTCACGCCATGGGCACGGATGCGGGTCTGGCCATGGTTGTCACTCATCACCGGCAGGAAGTGATACTGCAGGTCGGGCAGGGGCTCATCCGGCTGGCTGCGCGCGAAGATGCCCGCCTCGGCAAAATTGCTGGTCAGCAGGCCGGTGCGGCTGCGGCGGTATTCGCGGATAGCGCCCGGCAGACGACTGAGTCCGGTCAAGGTGAAGGCGAACCCGATCTTCGTGGAGGTCCGCTGAACGATGGAAATGTCCAGGTGATCCTGCAGGTTGCGTCCGACCTCTGCCGCATCGTGCAGCACCTCGATGCCCTGCGCCGAAAGCTCGGCACCGGGACCGATGCCCGACAGCATCAGCAACTGCGGTGAATGCACCGCACCGCCGGACAGCAGGACCTCCCGCGTGGCGGCGACGCCCTCGTCCCCGGACTGGCCGTCGCGGCGGAAGTCGACGCCCGTGGCCCGGCCATCCGCGATGCGGACACGTGTCGCCCGGGCACCGGTGATCACCCGCAGGTTCGGGCGCTCCACCCCTTGCAGATAGGCGTGCCAGGCGCTGTGGCGCTGCCCGTCCTTCTGGGTCAATTGGTACAGGCCCGCGCCCTCCTGGCGGGGGCCGTTGAAATCGTCCGTCTGTCCGATCTGCGCCTGGACCGCGGCATCGACACACATCGTGGCCAGCGGGCTGGGGCTGCGCGGGTCCATGACGTTCAGCGGCCCGCCCTGACCATGCAGGTCATCGTGGATGCGTTCATTGTTCTCGGACCGGCGGAACAGGGGCAACACGCTTTCCCAGTCCCATCCGGGGCAACCCTCCTCGCTGGCCCAGCGGTCGTAGTCTGCCCGATGGCCGCGAATGTAGACCATGCCGTTGATCGCACTCGACCCGCCAAGCGCCTTGCCGCGTGGCCAGAACATCCGGCGGCCGCCCAGGTTGGCCTGCGGCGCGGTCTTCAGCAGCCAGTTGGTCCGCGGGTCCTGCATGGTCTTCGCCAGGCCGGCGGGGACATTGATCGACCAGTGATCACCGGTGGTTCCCGCTTCGACCAGGCAGACGCTGGTATCCGGGTTCTCGCTCAGACGGCTTGCCAGAACGCAGCCAGCGGAGCCGCCGCCAACGATGATGTAGTCGAACGTGTCCATGTCGGTTCCCCAAGCTGCGATCCAGAAAAGAAGACAGCCGTATAACTGACCGTCGGTCAAGTCCGCCGCCACCAGATAGTTGTCTGGGCATATTTCTTGCGAAGGGCGAGGACCAGGCAGGCAACACAGACAGGGAGGCACGGCAGATGAAGAAACCGCATCCAGTTCCGATGGATGAGTCTTTCCGCCAGGCAGTGCTGGACCGCCTTGCCATCATGGATACCGATGCGGAAGAATCCTACGACCGGATCACCAGCCTCGCGGCATCCTTCTTCGCGGTTCCGATGTGCCTCGTCTCCCTGGTCGACCGGGACCGTCAGTGGTTCCAGTCCACCTTCCGCCTGGACGTGGGGCAGACGACGCGGGGCGAGGACTCCTGCGCTACTTCCATCATGCCCCACGCCCCGATGCGTGTGGCGAGCTCGCAGCCTGATATGCCCATTTACACATCCACCCATG
>CAJYBQ010000576.1 GCA_913064755.1 uncultured Alphaproteobacteria bacterium | reverse complement strand
CGCCAGGGTCGACGAGATCGTGGCAGAGTTGATCGACTGGGTCGGACTGTCACAACAGGCCCATGCCCGACCGCCGACGCTGTCCGGCGGGGAGAAGCAGCGGGTGGCCATTGCCCGCGCCGTCATTTCCAGCCCCCGGCTGTTGCTTGCCGACGAACCGACAGGCAATGTCGACGACGAGATGGGGGAAAGGCTGATGCGCCTGTTCGTGAAACTCAATTCGCTCGGCACGACCATCGTGATCGCCACGCATGACCGCAGCCTGCCTGGGCGCTACGGCTATCCCGTGCTGCACCTGGAAGACGGCCGCCTGGGCCGGGAAGCATCGGCAGACGACAGCGCGGAAGGGGGATCGGTCGATGGCCGCCTCTGAACTCTCCCTTGATCGCGACCCTTCCAGCCGCTTCGTGCCCTGGATCGTCGCCGCATTGTCGCTGATGTGTGCCATCGCGCTGGGCACGGCCTTCGCACTGGCATCGATGACGGAAAGCTGGAGCCGTGCCGCCGCCGACCAGGTCACCCTGCGCGTGGCAACCGGCGACACGGATGTGCCTGCCCTGGTGGACCAGGTGTCCCGCCTGACCGCCGTCAGGCGCATCGAACGCCTGCCGCGCGACCAGGTTGCCGCCATGCTGCAGCCCTGGCTGGGCGACCTGGCGCTGACCGACAATGACCTGCTGCCCCTGCCCGTGCTGATCGATGTCCGGCTGGTCCCCGATGCCGACCTGCAACCGCTGCTGGCGATCATCGCCGAACGGCCGGAGATCACCCTCGACAGCGCGGACGCCTGGCTTGCACCGCTGCAGGACCTGACCTCGCTGGCCCGCATGGTCGCCTGGGCCCTGGCGGCCGTGGCCGTGGGCGCCATCATGCTGGTGACTGTCTTCGCCACCCGCTCCGCCCTCGTGAACCAGCGCCCGACCGTGGACCTGCTGCGCCTGATCGGTGCAGCCGACGGCTATATCGCGCGCCGGTTTCAGCGGCACGGCCTGCGCCTGGCCCTGGTGGGCGGGATTGCCGGTACCGTTCCCGGCCTGATCGTGATCTTCTTCGCGACCGCCGCCGCCCGGCTGCAGGGCGCGGCGCTGCTGAACGGTCTCAGCCCTTCGCTGGCCGGCTGGATCGCGATTGCCGCCCTGCCCCTGATTGTTGCCATCGTGGCCACATTCACCGCGCGGGTCACTGTCCTGAAGCTGCTGCGCGCGAGTTGGTGATGTCGGCGAAGATGCTTTTCCGCATATGTTTCGTGCTGTTCGCGCTCTGGTTCGGCGGCCTGATCCGCTTCGCGGCGGACGTTCAACTGGTTCAGCCCAGCAACGCGGGCGCGGAGGCCATCGTCGTCCTGACCGGGTCTGCCGGACGCGTGACAACGGGCCTGCAACTGCTGGCGCGCGACCCGAGCCGGAAGATGCTGATTTCCGGTGTCGGAACCCGCACCGACAAGCAGGCGCTGGCGCAGGCACATCCCGATGCAGGTCAATTGCTGGACTGCTGCGTCGCCCTGGGACCCGAGGCGCAGGATACCGTCGGCAACGCGCGGGAAATCGCGCGCTGGGCCAATACGGAGAAGGTGTCGTCGCTGATCGTCGTGACCGCCGCGTACCACATGCCACGCAGCCTGATCGAACTGCACCGGGAAACCGGCATGATCCGCCTGGAGCCATGGCCGACACGCACCGGCAAGGACGACCCCGACCGCTGGTGGCGGGAGGGAGGAACCTTCCGGCGCGTGGTCATCGAGTATCACAAGTACGTCTTCAGCCTGGTCCGCGCCCGCATCTATCACGACATCGGGGACGTCCGGGCATGATCATCCGCCTTGTCCGCACGATCGCGTTCAACATCTGGTTCGTTGCCTGGACCGCGGTGGCGCTGATCGCGTTCCTGCCCACCCTGGCCATGCCGCGACAGGCCACCATGTTCGGGCAACGTGTCTGGGCGCGCGGCATGAATCTCGGCATGCGCTGGCTGATCGGCCTGCGGTTCGAGATCAGGGGAAAGCACAACCTGCCGCCGGGCCCCGCCATCATCGCGTCGAAGCACCAGTCCGCCTGGGACACGATGATCTGGCACCTGGAAGTTCCGGACCCCGCCGTGGTCATGAAGCGCGAATTGCTGAACATCCCGATCTATGGCTGGTACTGCCGCCACACCCGCCAGATCCCGATCGACCGGGGTGCGGGGGCCAGCGCGCTGAAGAACATGCTGCACAGCGCAGGGGTAGCGCGCGACATGGCCCGCCACCTGATCATCTTTCCGGAGGGGACGCGGGTCGCGCCCGGGCAGACCGGCAACTACCACCCCGGTGTGGCCGCGCTCTACCGCCACCTGAAGCTGCCGGTGGTGCCGGTGGCGCTGAATTCAGTGCTGTTCTGGGGCCGCCACGCCTTCATGAAGCGGCACGGCACCATCGTGCTGGAATACCTGGCACCCATAACGCCCGTGCTGGACCGCACCACCTTCCAGCACCACCCCGCAGCACACCTCCAAGCGGCCAACACCAGGACCACCACCCACGTCGCTCCACCCCTCCCCAGCCGGTCCCCCGCCCCACCACCCCCACCCACA
>CAJYBQ010000575.1 GCA_913064755.1 uncultured Alphaproteobacteria bacterium | reverse complement strand
CGGAGCCGCATGCCAACAATCCGCACCGCCGCCAGTCGATGCTGATCGTGCCGGCGGAGACCGACGGCATCGAGATCATCAAGGACTACGGCTACCTGGGCCAGAAGGAACCGGAGCACGCCCATATCCGCTGGAACAACGTGCGGGTGCCGGCGGATCACCTGCTGGGGCAGCGCGGCGAGGGATTTGCCGTCGCCCAGGCCCGGCTTGGCGGCGGGCGGCTGCACCACGCCATGCGCGCCCTGGCGGAGGCGACCAAGTGCCTGGAACACACCTGCGAGCGCGTGGTCTCCCGCACCACGAAGGGCGAGGTGCTGGGGCAGAAGCAGATGGTGCAGGAACGGCTGGCCGATGCCTGGATCCAGATCAGACAGTTCCGCCTGCTGGTGCTGGAAACCGCCTGGATGGCGGACCAGGGCAAGGCCTGGAAGGCCATCCGCCAGAATGTCTCCGCCGTGAAGGTGCTGATGCCGAAGGTGCTGCACGATGTCTCCAGCATGGCGCTGCACCTGCACGGCTCCGTCGGCTTCACCACCGAGATGCCGTTCACCGACCACCTGATGAACAGCTTCATGATCGGTCTCGCCGACGGCCCGACGGAGGTGCACAAGCTGGTGGTCGCGAAGGAGATGCTGCGCGACGTGGAACCGTCGACGGAACAGTTCCCGTCCTATCTCCGGCAGAAGATCCGCGATCGCGCGCTGGCGAAATCCGCCCGGGAGGACGGCTGAACCCGGCGGGCAGCGGGGTCGCGGGGCGTCTGGCCGGGTTGATCCAGGTGGATCAGTCTTGCGCCCGGCGTATGACCACGTCGCCACCGGCCAGGTTCTCCGGGCGCAGGGTGCTGGTTTCCCCATCCGGCCACCGAACCTGGATCAAGGAGACCGACCGGGCATCACCAAGCCCGAAATGCGCGGCGATCGGGTCACCCGACATGTATCCGCCACTCGCCTTGATCACCCGCATCTGGCACTTGCCGGGACGCACCGTGTCCTCGCCATCGACACAGACATGAACCCGGGCACCGATGCCCATCGTGTGCGCGCTGTCGTGGCGCAGGTTCACCACCAGGGCCGGCCCGGCGGGGTGGTCATTGCGGTGCACGATCATCTGCAGGGCGGACATGTCGCGGATCACGTCCACATCGCCGTCCCGGTCATAGTCGAGCAGCGCATAGCTGTAGGAAGGCACGATATCCTCGAAGCCGAACGATCCGGCTTCGCTCGAGAACCCGTCGTGGTTGTTGTGGTAGAAGGTGTTGGAGGTCGATGACGCCGCCAGGTACCAGATCCCGGTCATCACCAGGATGTCCTGCCAGCCATCCTGGTCCAGATCGGCAAACCGTGCATTCCAGCTCCAGCCCGGTCGCCGGACACCGGCTTCCGACGCCAGGTCGACGAAGGTACCGCCTTCGGCGCCGCTCATCAGGATATTGCCATTGTAGAGCACCGGGCGGTATTCCCGCTTCAGCAGATCGCGATCAAATCGCCCTTCGGTGGGCATCAGGATGGATGCACAATAGCGCTGGACCACGGGAAGATGCGCCAGGTCCTTGCGGCGTTTCTCGTATGCTTCCGGGTCCCCGGCAGGATTCCTGGTCTTGGTCTCGTATCGATCGAGAACCCCGACCGCCGCGCACAACAACCGGTGCGACTGCCGTGCGGGACCGCTGCATCCATCCCGCCGCCTGTCGTTGGCACCGCCACGGATCAGGTCAATGGACGTCAGTTCGGCCGAACAGTCGCGCACCTGCGCCTGATCCCACCCTGCATCGGCGCCGAACTGGCTGCAGATGGCGTGAATGGTCCGGTTCTCGCCAATGCTCAACCGCCTCATCTCGCCGACAGGGACATCCCCCATGGCAATCTGCGCAAGGTAGTAGTCGTCGCGCAGGTCATTGTTCCAGTCGCCCTGGTCGATGCTCATCGTCGTGTTGGTGACATAGGGGAAGGGCTGCGCGTCAAGGCTGTAGGGGCGCACCACGCCGCCCTCGCCGAAGAACGTCACGTTGTCGGTCGGCCTGATGTCATCACCACTGAACATGTCCTGCCAGCCATCGTGATCGAAATCGGCGATGACGGTGGACAGTGTCTGTCCGGGAAGGCCCTGAATGATCTCGGTGCGGAACCTGCGGTCACCCTCGTTCCACAGGATCCTGTTGCGGGCATGGGGAGGCATCAGCACCCAGCCTTCGCGGATGCCGCGCGGCGCGCATCGGCCCGCGATGATGTCGATGTCGCAGCCCCCGTCCAGGTCCGCGACGCCCAGGGCCGACGACGTCCGCGTGCTGGGCGCGCTGATCCGCCGGCTGCGCAACGACAACTTCGCCAGCCCCCTGGGCGAGGTCGAGGACGGCGGGCGACGCGTGTTGCTGCGCTCCGACATGCGCTTCGAGTCGCTCGAGGAGCTCGAGCAGTACCCCATCGGCAACGGCCAGACGATCGCCGACGTCGGCCGCGTCGAGAGGATGAAGGGCGTCCGTGACCGGCTGTCGCGCATCGACGGTCAGTACGCCTACTTCGGCTCGATCGGCAAGGAGAGCTCGGCGAACATCGTCGAGACCTCACGCG
>CAJYBQ010000574.1 GCA_913064755.1 uncultured Alphaproteobacteria bacterium | reverse complement strand
CCACCGAGGGGGGGGGTGTGGGCGGAGCGCGTGTGGGACATGCCGCAGGCGGCGGGGGGGGGGGTCGTGTCCTGGCGGAACGGGAGGGAGTGTGCGGGGGTGGCCAGCGCCGGAAAGGTCCGCGCGGTCAGGTCCTGGTTGCGTCGCCAGTTGCGCCGCTGCGTCCGGTTGGGCCGGAACCGCGCCACGGGCACCCGCACCGGGATGCAGGAATTGCAGTTGTCGCAGGCCGGGCGATAGGCCAGGTCCTGGCTGCGCCGGAACCCGGCCGCGGACAGCACGCTGTGCAGCTGGTCCGGGTCCTCCCCCGACAACCGGGTCACGACCTTCCGCTCCATCCGGCCGGACAGGTACGGACAGGGGGTCGGCGGCGTGGCAAAAAAGTGCCGCAGGGGGATTTGAAGGCGCTTCATGGATGAAAGCGTAATCCAGCCGAACCGGCGGCGCAGCAATTAGTTGCGGTTAACAGGCAGTATCCGGGCGGTTGACACACGGTCCCATGCGCCCCTGTCCGCTTGACCTTTGGCGGCTCCACTCTAAAAGAGCCTGTTCAACACTGAACCGCTCTTTGTCTGAAGGAGAGAGCCGATGACCACCCAGGCCCAGGCCGCGATCAACGTCACCTTGCCCGACGGCAATGCATTGACGTTCGAGCGGACGCCGACTGGTCTGGACGTGGCGGCTGCCATCGGACCGGGCCTTGCCAAGGCGGCGCTGGCCGTGAAGATCGACGGCGAGCTGCGTGATCTGAAGCGGCCCATCGAACATGACGCGCAGATCGAGATCGTCACCGCGAAGTCGCCGGACGACGTGGTGCTGCCACTGTTGCGTCACGACGCGGCGCATGTGCTGGCGCAGGCGGCGCAGGAACTGTTTCCCGATACCCAGGTCACCATCGGCCCGGCGATCGAGAACGGCTTCTATTACGATTTCGCGCGCGACGAGCCCTTCACGCCCGAGGATGTCGAGGCGATGGAACAGCGGATGCACGAGATCGTGGACCGCGACCTGCCCATCGAACGTTCCGTCTGGGCGCGCGATGACGCGATCCGCCACTTCCGCGACCTGGGCGAGATCTACAAGGCGGAACTGATCGAGGACCTGCCGGAGGAAGAGCCGATCTCCATCTACGCCCAGGGCGACTGGATGGACCTCTGCCTCGGCCCGCACCTGGCCTCCACCGCCCGCCTGGGTCACGCGTTCAAGCTGACCAAGCTGGCCGGGGCCTACTGGCGCGGCGATTCCCGCAACCCGATGCTGCAGCGTGTCTATGGCACCTGCTGGCGGACGGAGAAGGAACTGAAGGCCTATCTGACCATGCTGGAGGAGGCGGAGAAGCGTGATCACCGCCGCCTGGGGCGCGAGATGTCGCTGTTCCACATGCAGGAAGAAGCGCCGGGCATGGCCTTCTGGCATCCGAAGGGCTGGACCTGCTCCCTGGCGCTGGAGCGCTACATGCGCCAGCGCCTCGACGCCGCGGGCTACGGCGAGGTGAAGACGCCGCAGTTGCTGGACCGGAAACTCTGGGAGGCCTCGGGCCACTGGGAGAAGTTCCGCGAGCACATGTTCACCTCCGACGCCGACGAGCGGAACTACGCGCTGAAGCCGATGAACTGTCCCGGCCACGTGCAGATATTCCGCCAGGGGCTGAAGAGCTATCGCGACCTGCCGATGCGCATGGCGGAATTCGGCTGCTGCCACCGCTACGAGCCTTCCGGGGCGCTGCATGGCCTGATGCGGGTGCGCAACTTCACCCAGGACGATGCCCATATCTTCTGCTCCGAGGACCAGATCAACAGCGAGAGCGAGATCTTCTGCGACCTGCTGACCTCCATCTACAGGGACTTCGGCTTCGAGGACGTGCGGGTGAAGTTCTCCGACCGGCCGGAAGTCCGTGCCGGCTCCGACGAGACCTGGGACAAGGCGGAGGCGGCGCTGCGCGAAGCCATCGAGGAAGTGGGCCTGCCCTACGAGATGAACCCCGGCGAAGGTGCCTTCTACGGCCCGAAGCTGGAGTTCGTGCTGCGTGACGCCATCGGGCGCGAATGGCAGTGCGGCACCCTGCAGGTGGATTTCGTGCTGCCGGAGCGGCTGGACGCCAGCTACATCGGTGAGGACGGGGACCGTCATCGCCCGGTGATGCTGCATCGCGCCATCCTGGGATCGTTCGAGCGGTTTGCCGGTATCCTGATCGAGAATTACGCCGGCCGCTTCCCGCTCTGGCTTTCCCCGGTGCAGGCCATGGTCGCCACCATCACGCAGGACGCGGACGATTATGCCGCGGAGGTCGTGGCGGCGGCGAAACAGGCCGGTCTGCGGGTGGAAAGCGACCTGCGGAACGAGAAGATCAACTACAAGGTCCGCGAGCACAGCCTGGCAAAGGTGCCGGTCATGCTGGTGGTCGGCAAGAAGGAGGCGGAGGAGGGCACGGTGTCCATCCGGCGTCTTGGCGACAAGAGGCAACAAGTTCTTGCCCTTGAAGAAGCGCTTGCTATCCTTAAGGCGGAGGCGGTGATGCACGGCAGTACGCTGTAACTGTCGTGCCGCTTCGGGTAGTAATCCATCCTGCCCGACGCCATCTCCAGA
>CAJYBQ010000573.1 GCA_913064755.1 uncultured Alphaproteobacteria bacterium | reverse complement strand
ACTCGACGGGCAGGTTCTGCCCGCGCCAGGCGACATAGAGTTCAAGCGCGACGAACTCGTCGGAGCCGACACCAAAGGGCGTCGCACGGATGTTGCTCATGCAGCCCTTGAAGCGACGATGCACGGAACCGAGTTTCTGCCACTTCAGGCGATAGGTCGGAAAACCGTTGATCTGCCCCTGGCTGAGCATGTCGGCGCGGATGTTCTTGCCGTAATTGTCTTCGTGGCAATTGGCGCAGGACATGTCGAGCTGACCGACGCGGGTGTAGTAGATTTCCTTCCCCTTCTCGAACCAGGGAGTCATCTTCCCGTCGGTCTTCACCGCGACGGGCATGCCGCGGGACTGCGATGCCACATAGGCGGCCATGCCGAGCATCTCGTCGGATTCCCAGCTCCATTCCTCGGCCTGCATCCGGTTGGTCCGGCAATCGTTGACCTGCTGCTGCAGGGTGACGGGCTTGCCCTTGGCCTCGTTCCACTTGGGATGCGTTGCCTTGGCGGCCTTCATGCTCTCGTCGGCATCGCCGTGGCAGCTTTCACAGGACTTGCCTGCCGCACCATCGACGGTGGACCAGAGTTCCTCGCCGGCATCGACCCAGATAAAGGCAGGATTGTCGAAGTCATCGTCCTGCAGCATCTGGGTTTCCTTGTTGCGGAACTCGTAACCCGAGATGATCTTTTCCAGCGGATGGTCCGCCGACGTCGGCTTCACGCCATCCAGCTTGTCGGTATCCATCTCAGCCATCGCCGGGGTGCCGAGGGCAGCCACGGCGGCCACAGCGCACACTGTCAGCATCTTTCTCATATTGTGTCCTCCCTGATCGGAGGTTGCCCGATTGTCGGCCAACCGCCTTGTCAGCCCACCGTCATTTTTGATTTTTTGGTGTAGACGCTGCCGTCGTCATCCACCCAGGTGAAGGTGAACTCGCCGGATTCGGTTGCCTTCATGGTGAATTCCAGGAAGGGGTTGGCCGAGATCGCCGGATCGATATCAACCGCGAATACCAGTTGCCCGTTAAACTCGGCCGTGAACCGGTTGATGATGCTGCGCGGGATCAGATTGCCATCCTTGCCCTTGCGCAGCCCGGATTCCATCTTGTGCGAGATCAACGTCTTGATGGTGACGATCTCGCCCACCGCGGCCTTCTTCGGCGCTTTTACGCGGGGTTTTGATTTAGCCATTTGTCCTGTCTCCCTGTCCGTCAGCCGCCACAGCCGCCGATGGTGACCTTCACCTCGGCTTTGGCCATGTGGTAGGTGCCATCCGACAATTCGGCGACGGCGATGATGTTCTGCGTGGTGGCCAGCCGCATGCGGGTGCTGGCCTCTGCCGAGCCGCTCAACGGGCTGAAGTACATGGTCGCGACGGCAGGGCGCGGATTGCCCTCGGCCAGGATGCGGACACGCTTCACGTAATTGTCGGCGGTCATCGGGCTATCGACGCTGATGCCGATGGGCACGGTATTGCCGTTCTCGGCAATCTCCGGCGCTGTCAGGGTGACGATGTCGTCTTCCACCACTGCGGCACCACCGGTGAAGGCCTTGATCTCGTCCTCGGTCAAACTGGCCAGCGCACCCCGGAATGGCGTCAGGCTGATGAAGAGAGCGCCGGCACCAAGGGCCAATGCTTCGCGGCGATTGAGTTTCATGGCTGAAACCTCCTTAAACACGAGGGTGCTATTCTTTCAGGGTCGAGACATAGGCGATGATGTCCTCGACCTGCTGGGCGGTCAGGATCGTCTTGCCCTGGAATTTCTTGCTGATGCGTACGCCGCCGCCGTCACGGTAGAAGGCCGGCATGATCGTCTGGTCGCCGAACACCTTCTTCGGATTGACGATGATGGCACGCAGTTCCGCGGGCTCCCAACGGTCGCCGGCACCATCCAGGGTCGGCCCGACCTCACCGTGAAACGGCTCCGACGCCAGGTCGACGTTCATGTGACAGGCGAGGCAATTGCCAAGCTTCCGATTGCTGAACCATTCGCGGCCAGCAGCGGCATCACCCGCGACACCGGTCAGCGGCTTCTCGACAGTCAGGTCGTCGGTCAGCATGACCTTCGACGGCATGGTTGCATCGGCCGCGACCGCCGCGGATGCAAATCCGACCGCTGCCATCAGCACGACGCCAGCCTTGATCAGGTGTGTTTTCACAAGCCTCTCCCTGCAATGCCGGATCCAGACTTCGTCATTCGATCCGTGTATTTCTTGTTGTTGATTGCTGCCAGAGATACGCCAGCACCCGGCAACATTCAACCAAAATATAGTGTATTTTGAATATGTATTTGTCAGCCGGCCTGGCCCAGCGCGGGGAATACCTGCTGCATCCAGAAGCCGATCTCGTTCATCGAACCGGTCATGATCAGGATACCCGTCAGGATCAGCAATCCGCCCATGACCTTATCGCTGCGCCCAAGGTGGCGACGCACCCGCTGCAGGACACCCATGCAAGCGGAGGCGCACAGGGCCGCTAGCAGGACCGGGATGCCCACTCCGGCGGGCTAGCCCGCGTGCACACATCCACCCTGCACCAGTGCCTGCCAAGCGCCGGCCCGTCACAGGAACCCGGTCACCCCGCCGCCCGCCCAGG
>CAJYBQ010000572.1 GCA_913064755.1 uncultured Alphaproteobacteria bacterium | reverse complement strand
AGTTGGGCGTTGGGCCGGCGGCTGATGGCCTTGTAGGGGTCAGTCCAGTCCGCCGGGGCGTCGCCACGCAGTTCCTCGGCGCTCTCCAGCTTCACCTTCATTGGCGCTTCCATTTCGGGCTTCAGGTCGATCTCGTTCTGCTGCAGGCGGCTGATGCGGGTCTTGAGAGCCTTTGCCTCGGCCTCTTCGGTGCGGATGTCCTTCTCCAGCCGTCGCACGCTGCGCAACTGCGGGCGATAGGCGTCGGATGCGGCCAGAACCGCGTCCCCCGCGTCCGACGTCGCCTTCAGCGCAACGATGGCCTTGTCGGCATTCTCGAAGCTGCCACCGGCATCCTTCGCCAGGTCCTTCGGCAGCACACTGAGGTCAAGCCCGCGCGCGCGCCTGATCGCGGCGGTCAGCGCGGCGCCATCTGTCGCCAGATGATCCTCGACATATTCCTCGAGGCAGAACTGCAGCTTCGGATTACGCGGCGGCGGGGAGGTCTCGGACAGGAAACTGACACGGTTCGGCAGGTAGTTCACCAGTTCCGGCACCGCACCCATGATGCCCAGCGCCAGCAGCTGCAGGGAGATGAAGGCAACGACCCCGCGGTACATCTGCACTGTCCGAACCGCTGCGGGGGCGACACCGCGCAGGTAGAACAGGGCAAAGCCGAAGGGTGGCGTCAGGAACGACGTCTGGATGTTCAGGCCGATCATCACACCCAGCCAGACCGCCGTGATGTTGGCCGACGGATCAGCCAGCAGGATCGGCGCAACGATCGGCACCACGACCACCGCGATCTCGATGAAATCGAGGAAGAAGCCGAGGATGAAGATCACCAGCATGACAATGATGAACTGGGTCCAGAAACCGCCGGGCAGGGAGTTCAGGAACTCGCGAACCAGGTCCTCGCCGCCGAATGCGCGGAAGGCTGCGGTCAGCATGGCCGCACCCAGAAGGATGATGAACACCAGCGACGTCGTCTTCGCGGTCTCCAGCATCACGCCGTGCAGGGTGCTGTCCACCTTCAGCACGCGCCATGTGCTCCAGACCAGTGACGCCGCGAACAACAGCGCCGCGACAACGCCGATGGCGATGCCGATGCTGTCATCGGCGCTGTCGATGGATTTGACGTTCATGTCGTAGTTGGCCAGCGCGAAGCCGATCATGAACAGCGAGACGATTGCCATGACGGCGGGAATGTAGGTGGATCGCCGTCCTTCGGTCAGGCGATAGCCGCCCATGATCAGGGCACCTGCGGCGCCGATGGCGCCAGCCTGGTTGACCGTGGCGATACCGGTGATGATCGATCCCAGCACCAGAAAGATCAGGGCCAGCGGCGGGATCAGGGTCAGCGCCACGTTGCGCCAGAAGGCGAAATCGAACTTGCCTTCGAAGCGCACGGCCGGTGCGGCGCTCGGCTTGATGATCGCGAAGATCATGATGTAGAGCATGTAGAGGCCGACCAGCACCATGCCCGGAATGAAGGCACCGAGGAACATCTCGCCCGCGCTGGTGGATGCCACGTCGAAGATCGACGGCATGCTCAGTTCGCCGGTGGCTTCCTTGTAGAGTGCCTTGCGCGCCGTGCCGGCCTGGTCCGTGGCGGATGCCAGCTGATCGGCCAGGATGATCAGCACGATGGACGGCGGGATGATCTGCCCCAGCGTGCCGGACGCGGCGATGGTGCCCGTTGCCAGCGACGGCGAGTAGTTGTTGCGCAACATTGCGGGCAGGGCGATCAGGCCCATGGCCACCACCCTTACCCCGACGATGCCGGTGGTTGCGGCCAGCCATGTCGCCACGACAAAGGCGCCGGCCGCGGCGGGGTGGAATTTCCCAAGCCAGGCGACGATGGGGACAAGCGCCAGGATGCCGATATACATCGGCAGCATGTCGAAGAAGTTCGGCACATAGGTGAGCGTCAGCAGGCCGATCAGGTTTTCACCGGTGTCGCCACCCACGCGCTCAGCTTCGGCGTAGATGCGGCGGAATTGTTTTTCGGTCAGGTCGCCGTAGTAGCCTTTCAGCTTCTGCTTGGCGCGCAGCTGAATGCCGAAATCGGACAGTTTGCCTTTGCGGCGCTGACCGTGCTGGCCGGGGCCATATTCACGACGGTTGACCGGGGATTTTGGACGGCCCCAGATGTTTTCGCCCATACGGCGATCCAGTTTATGCTTGGCAGACGTACGCTTGGTCACGGCTGATATCCTTCTGTGGGTGCCTTTGCAGGCTGTGAAGGGCGTTGTCCTCTGGGCGAACCCCGACAGGCTGCCCCTTGCGGGGGCCACCAACACCAATGGGCTGCGTTTAGACGGGGGGAAAGGGGTGAGTCAATGCGCAAATCCGCGACAATAGGCCTACGGACAAGTCCAAAGCAAAAAAACGCCCCATGCACGAGGCACGGGGCGAGTTAGATCAAGTTTCACGTCAAAATGGACATGACTTTGACCTTCAGGAAGTACGTATGCTGTGGTCCGGGTGGCTCAAAATAATAAGGTGCTGAAAACGCATTGGACCAACTGTGTAACTAGGATTGGGGCGACCGGAATTGGGGACGCTTGGCGATAGCAGATCGGAAGAGCACACGTCTGAACTCCAGTCACATTCCTTTAT
>CAJYBQ010000571.1 GCA_913064755.1 uncultured Alphaproteobacteria bacterium | reverse complement strand
GCCCATGTAGACACCGTCGACGTTGCTGTGAAACGCCTGCCGCGTCGGCATGGCCTCGCGGTCCACCGAGTCATAGTCGGACGAATAGACCTCGGTCCCGCCGGGGCCACGGCCCAGGATGGTTCCGAACGGCGCAGGGGCGACGGTGTGACCGTGCTTCATGGCTTGTCCCGTGAAAGGATACCCGGCGGACCCGTGTCACGCCGCGCGTGCGTCTATACCCATCCATCGCCGCTGGCGAGCGGAAAGCGCAGCGGCGCGCGCGATTTCCTGCGGCGGTACGGGGCAGTCATATTTCCGCCCAGCCCGGTGCACGCTTGTCGATGAATGCCTGCACGCCTTCCTTCGCCTCGGCGGAGCGCTGGGCGGCGGCAAACTGGGTGGCGGCGATGTCCAGGGCGAAGTCGACGTCATGGTCGCGGACGGCGCGGATGACGGTCTTGGCGCGGGCGATGGCGCTGGGTGCGCCCTTCAGTATCTCGGTCAGCACGTCTGCAACCTTCGCCTCCGCCGCGTCGATATCCGGGCAGAGCCAGTCGATGATGCCGATCTCCACCGCTTCCTCGCCTGACAGCATGTTGCTCATCACCGCAAGGCGTCGGGTCAGCCGTTCCCCGATGCGTCCGATGACGACCGGCAGGATGGCGGCGGGCAGCACGCCGAGGCGTGCCTCCGTCAGCCCGAAGCGGGCGCGGGGCGTGGCAATGACGATATCGGCGGCGCAGACCAGCCCGAAGCCACCGCCCAGCGCCGCGCCGTCGGCCAGCACGATCAGCGGCTGCGGCGTGCGGTCCATGCGCTGGAAGAAGGCGCCGCCCTGGCGGTTCCGTTCCGCGATCGGATCGGCCCCCGCGGTGCCGTCTTCCGCCCCGGTCTGCTGGCTGGCCTTGAAGCCGCGCACGTCGCCGCCTGCCGAAAAGCTCTTGCCCTCGCCGCGCAGCACGATGGCACGACAGCTGCGGTCATCCGCGACGGACGCCACAGCCGCGTCGATACCGTCCAGCAGCTCCTGCGACATGGCGTTGCGGGCCTCGGGGCGGTTCATGGTGATGTGCAGCACGCCGCCTTCGCGGCGGGTCAGGACGATATCTTCGGTCATTGGCGTGGAGTTCCCTGTCGTGGTGGCATCTTTCCCGTGCTCTCCCCCTCGCCGTCCAGCACCGGGAGAACCAGGTGGCGGACGGGGCCGGAAGGGCAGGGACGCAACCACTCTACAAACCGGGCTCCGGAACTACAAATCAGGTAGGCTGTCCGGCAGTGCTGCCGCCGGGACGGACCGCATGCAGGTGCGAGTCACGGATCGGTTCACTGGCTGGTTCACTGGCCGGTTCTGGCCATGATCTCCTCGATGACACGCACGATGTGCGCGCACCTGGCCGGATCGCGGGCATCGGCATGCGGCGCGGCGAACCGCCCCGAATCATTGTCGAAGTAGAGGCCGGAAGCGCCTGCGAATTCCTCCGACAGAGCCGCCCGGCACAGGATGTCAGCACCGATGCCGATGTCATTGCCTGCCATGCCGAACCCGTCCTTCACCATCTTGGTGGCAAGCAGCGACCCGGGGTTGACCGCGACAATGACCGGTCCCGCGTCGCCCAGCGTGCCTGCGACCGCGCGGGTCCACATGGTCAGCGCCAGCTTGCTCTGTGCATAGGCCGCGAAATCGTCGGTCACCCTGGCGTCTCCGGCCAGGGCAAGGGGATCGACCGGGGCCTGGGCGGCGGACGAAAGGTTCACCACCCGTCCGGACGCGCCGAACAGTGGCAGCAAGCGTTGCGTCAGCAGGTAGGGCGCAACCGTGTTGACCGCGAAACGGGTATCCAGCCCGTCCGCCGTGACGGTTTCCGTGACCTTGAAGACCCCGGCATTGTTGATCAGCCCATCAAGCTGCCGGTGCGTCTCGGCGACCGAGTGCGCCAGGGCCGCGACATCCGCCATGCGCGACAGGTCTGCAACGAAAGTCTCCAGCCGGGCGTCGTGCCGCAGCCCCGAGAGGGTGTGCTTCACGGCTTCCAGCTTGGCACGGTTGCGGCCATGCAGCAGGATCCGGTGCCCCTGCGCGACCAGCATCTTCGCGGTCTCGAGGCCGATACCGTCGGTCGCACCGGTCAGCAGAATGGTCTTTTCCATGGCACGAGTTCCTTCGGTGGTTGACGTTCGATGTCCTGTCTTCGCGGCCCTGCTCCGGTGCGGCTGCGGGCCGCGTGAGCCGTAGATCGCGCTCTTCGCATGGTCAGGAAGGTATTATCTCCGGCAGGGAATTAAACAGCGGATTTCCGACAGGCAAATTCGGATTTTCGATATTATCGTGGCAGGGCAGCACGCATCACCCGTCCCCGCATGGCAGGAGAAACGATGGATACCGAAGGTTTGCGGCTCTTTGTCATGGCTGCCGACATGCTGAACATCAGCGCGGCCGGACGCAGGCTCGGGCTGGCCCCTGCCGTGGCGAGCGCGCGGTTGGCGAAGCTGGAGAAGCAGGTCGGCGCCGACCTGCTGCATCGCTCGACCCGGAAGGTTTCCCTGTCGCTGGAAGGTGCGGAGTTCCTGCCTTTCGCCCGGGAGATCCTGGCCCAGGAAGAGGCGGCCCACGCGGCGCTGGGACA
>CAJYBQ010000570.1 GCA_913064755.1 uncultured Alphaproteobacteria bacterium | reverse complement strand
ATGGCGTCGATGGCCCACGTTTCGGTCGCGGCCATCGCGGCCAATTCGAGCAGCAGCGGGTGGTCCATGACGGCGGGGCAATAGCCGGCGCTGTCCGCGTCCAGCGGGCACCCGTAGCTGACCAGGCGACTGACTACCGGGGCGAACATGGCGTCGGCGGCCGCCCAGGTGCCGAACAGGAACGGCCCACCGGCACCGAAGCGCGCGCGGCAGTCTGCCCACAGCGCCGTGATGCGCGCGATGTCCGCCGCGACGTCGGGGGCCGGGGCCAGGGGCGGCGCGGCGCGTTTCATGTTCATCGGCCAGGCACCGCGCAGGGCGGCATAGCCGCTGTGCATCTCGGCGGAGGCCGACCGGGCCATGGCGCGGGCCGCCGCATCGGCAGGCCAGATCCCGGCGTCGGGGGCCTGTTCGGCACAATATTCGGCGATCGCCAGGCTGTCCCAGACCGTCACGTCCCCCCGCACCAGCACCGGCACCTTGCCGGACGGCGAATGCGGCGCGATCAGGGCTGCCGTTTCCGGCGTGCGCAGCGGGATCACCACTTCGTCGGCCGCGATTCCGGCCTGGCGCACCAGCAGCCAGCCGCGCAGCGACCAGGACGAGTAGTTTCGGTTTCCAAGCACCAGTTTGGTCATCGGTCCGCTTCCTTGCAGGTGT
This sequence comes from uncultured Alphaproteobacteria bacterium, assembly GCA_913064755.1. Classification (GTDB taxonomy): domain Bacteria; phylum Pseudomonadota; class Alphaproteobacteria; order Minwuiales; family Minwuiaceae; genus Minwuia. Next base: position 1,963 of record CAJYBQ010000570.1, on the reverse strand, counting down.
GGCATGCGTGATCCTTCCCGGTGGTTCACGCGCATCGGATTGCGGTTTAGCATTTGCGCCAGGGGAGAACCATCATGGAACCAATCGCGATTACCGGAACCGGAGTCGTTTCTTCGCTGGGCAGCGATGTGCAGCGCTTTCACCAGAACGTCATGGCAGGCCGGACAGGCATTCGCGTCGCGCCCTGGTATGACCCGGACCGCGACCCGCGCAAGATCTTCTGGGGGCTGGTCACCGACTTCAATCCCGATCACTGGATGTCGCCGAAGGTGGCGGAGGGGTCGGACATGTTCGCCCAGTTCGCGCTGGCCGCCGCCCGGCAGGCGATGATGCAGGCCGGCCTGGACGGCGACAACGACCCCTTCGATGCGGAACGTACCGGCGTCGTCCACGGCACCTCCGGCGGTGGCGTGCGCGCGTTTCAGAAGGCGCAGTACATGCTGGACACCCAGGGGCCGCAGGCCGTGCCGCGCAAGACCCAGTTGCAGGTCTGGGCCAACATGGCCGCCGCCCAGGTCGCCCTGCACTACAAGCTGCATGGACCGAGCCTGACCGTCACCACGGCCTGCGCCAGCTCGCTGGACGCCATCGGCACGGCGCTGAGCCTGATCCGCAGCGGCGAGGCCGACGTGATCGTCGCCGGCGGGACGGAGGGCGGCCTGGCCCTGGCCGACGGCACCCCGGACGGCGACTTCGTGCCGGCCATGTACTACGCCGGCGGCGCCTACGGCATGGAGGGACCGATCGAGGATCCGGACCGCGCCATGCTGCCGTTCGACGTCAACCGGTCGGGCATCGTGGTCGGAGAGGGTTCCGCCATGATCGTGCTGGAACGGGAAAGCCACGCCAGGGCGCGTGGTGCCCGGATACTCGGCTACGTGCGGGGCTATGGCTCCCTGGCCGACAGCTACCATCCGTCCTCCCCCGACCCGAGCGGCGCCTGGGAAGCCCGCGCGATGCAGAAGGCGATCAGCTCCGCGGGCATCGGTGCCAATGACGTCGGTGGCCTGTTCGCCCATGCCACGGCGACGCCGAAAGGCGACACGGCGGAGATCAATGCCATCAACCTGGTGCATGGCCGGAACGCCGGGCGGGCGGCACCGCTGCCGGTCTGCGGGCTGAAGGGTCATACCGGGCATTCCGGTGCGTCGTCCGGCGCAATGGCCTTGATCGAGGGCCTTTACGGCATGGCGGACGGTCGTCTTGCCCATACGGCAAACACCAGTGACCCGGACCCGGCGGCAGAATTCGAGATCGTCACCGGCAGCCCGAAGTCGCTCGACTTCGATGTCGTGCAGGTGAATTCCTTCGGATTCGGTGGCCAGAACGCTTCCATGATCGTGACACGGAGCTGAGCCGATGCGCCTGACCCTTGCCGAGACCATCATCAACCGCGGGATGAACCATCCGGAGCGCACGGCGATAGAGGTGCTGCAGGGCGGGCCGACCCTGACCTACGGCGAGGTGGTGCAGCGGATCATCGCGCTGGCCGACGCGATCAGGGATGTCGCGCCGGGCAGGCACGGGCGCATGGTCGCCATCCTGCTGCCCAATGCCGCCGACCACGTGCTGGCCTATCTCGCCTGCCAGTGGGCCGGTGTCGCCGCGGTGCCGGTGAACAGCCGCATGGCCCCGCCGGAGATGCAGTTCGTGGTGGAGGATTCGGACGCGCGGCTGATCCTTGCCGCCGCCCCCTACATGGAAGCGGCAGCGGCGATCGCGACCGCGACCGGTGCCCCGGTGATCGATGCCGACACGATCGCCACCCCCGCCATCGGCACCCCGCCGGTGCTGGGGGAGGTCGATCGCGGTGCCGAACACGCCGTCGTCGGCTATACCTCCGGCACGACAGGCTTTCCCAAGGGCGCGCTCTATTCCAACGACCATTACCTGACGTCCGCCATGCGCTGGGGCTGGGAGTTCGGCCTGACGGCGCGGGATGTCATGCTGGTCCCCGGACCCC
>CAJYBQ010000569.1 GCA_913064755.1 uncultured Alphaproteobacteria bacterium | reverse complement strand
ATGTGGCTTGGGTGTATTATAGTGATTGTTTTTTTGTGTTTTTTTTTTTTTTTTTTTTTTTTTTTCAAGCAGAAGACGGCATACGAGATAAAGGAATGTGACTGGAGTTCAGACGTGTGCTCTTCCGATCTATGATCGCCTCCGCCCGTGACTGCATGCGGGGGCGGGCCTCCGTCAGCACGAATGCGCCGCCGGCATAGGCGTCGGCCGGGCTGAGCATGGTCACGAGCTGGAGGGGGAAATGCATGTCGCCATAGAGGTCCTGGTGCAGGCGATTGTAGTCGCCGGGACCGTAGTCGAGCAGCAATGGTGTCGGCCGCAGCTGTCCCGCCGCGTGGCAGGCGGCCAGGTAGGCCGCGTGATCCGCCGGGAACCGGTCCGGCTTGCCCATGTCCGCCATCCACCGGTTGGCCAGCGGGACAAGTTCCGGATAGATCCGGCGGCGCAGGGTCGCCACCAGGTCGGGCAGGGGATAGCTGAAGTACTTGTATGACCCGGCCCCGTAGCCGTGTCGTTGCATGTTGACCTGGCTGCGGAACCCCTGGTCGGCGGCGAACAGGGGGCGCAGGCTGGCGGTTTCCTCGCGGTTCAGCAGGGCGGGCAGACGGGCGTAGCCGTCGGCATCGACTGCCGCGCGCACGCGGTCCCAGTCGGGCAGGTTCATGTGCTGTCTCCCGGTTTGACGCGAAACCTGTCGAGAATCCGGCCGTCGACGCAGAGCAGGCCTAGGAAGATCAGCCCGAACCCGGCGAGCATCGGCAACGTGAAGACTTCCCCCAGGAAGATCACGCCGAGGGCCATGGCGCTGGGCGGGATCATGATGGTGACCAGCAGCAGGTTCGTGGCGCCAGCCGTGGCCAGGATGCGGAAATAGAGGATATAGGCCAGACCGGTGCAGGCGATGCCGAGGGCCAGCCAGACGGCAATGACACCGGGGCCGGGCAGCGCCGTGGGCACCCCCTCCATCACCAGTGCGACGGGCAGCATGATCAGGCTCGACATGGTCAGCATGCCGGCCGCGGCAACCGGAGCTGCAAAGCGTTTCATGCGTCGCCCGAAGACCCCGGCAAAGGCATAGGAGATCGCGGCCCCCAGCACGGCGATCTGCCCGATCAGGGTGCCGTCCAGTCCGCTGAAGGCATCCGGCCCCACCAGGACCGCCACCCCCGCGATCCCCAGCACGACCCCGACCGTGCGGGCCGGGGTGGCCCTTTCGTCGCGGGTCAGCAGGTGGGCCACGATGACCGCGAAGATGGGCGTGGTGGCGTTCAGCACGGACGCGAGTCCGCCCGTGATCCAGAGCTGGCCCCAGAAGATCAGGGTGAAGGGGATGGCGTTGTTCAACAGGCCCATCACGGCCAGGTCGCGCAGGTCGACCAGGGTTCGCGGCAGTTTCGCGCCGGAGACGAGTACGACCGCCCAGAGCGTCAGCGCGCCGAGGAACACGCGCCCCAGCACCAGGGTGAACGGACCAAGCTCCGTCAGTGCGATCTCGACAAAGAAGAAGGTGCCGCCCCAGAGCAGCGACAGGGCCAGCATCATCATCCATTCGGCGGCGCCCATGCGCATGGCGGTGTTTCCCTTCGGAGGTCGCGTTGCGGGACTGGTCCCGATAACGCCCGCATCCTGAACCGGTGCCCCTGCATCGGCGTCCCGCTGCTTGTTGTCAAAGCCTGATTGCGCCGGAGGGATATCGGCGGGCGGCCGGCGAAGGCGGCGCGCGGCGCACAAGGCGCTTGCGTTCCGGGGCCGGTCCCTGCATGGCTGAGACGATCAGCAAGCAGGAGGCAGCGATGCGCGAGATCGGCCAGTTCATCGACGGTGCGGCAGTTCGGGGCGGCGGCGACACGCCCTTTGTGACCATCGACCCGGCAACCGGTGAAACCCTTGCCTCCGTCGTGCCGGCGGTGGCCGCGGACATCGACCGGGCTGTCACTGCGGCGGCGGCGGCACAGCAGGAATGGCAGGCATGTGACGGCGCCGCGAAGGCTGTTGTCCTGAACCGGATCGCCGATGCGATGGCGGACCGGCGCATGGAACTGGCGGAGCTGGAAGTCGCGGATACCGGGAAGCCGATCTCGGAATCCCCCGAGGCGGATATCGACAGCGCGATCGACTGTTTCCGTTTCTTTGCCGGGGTGGCACGCAGCATTCGCGGCGAGAGCATCGAATGCTGCGTGCCACCAGCATTCGCGGCGAGAGCATCGATCTGCCGGGCAGCCTGGTCTACACCCGCCGGGAGCCCTGGGGCGTCTGCGCCGGTATCGGGGCCTGGAACTACCCGGTCCAGATCGCGAGCTGGAAGGCAGCGCCGGCACTGGCCTGCGGCAATGCGATGGTGTTCAAGCCGAGCGAGATGACGCCGCTGACCGCCATGGAACTGGCGGGCATCATCCACGAAGCCGGTGTGCCGAAGGGGCTGTACAACGTGGTCAATGGCGCGCGGGAGGGCGGTGCGGCCCGGACCACCCACCCGGGCTCGGCCGAGGTACGCGTGACCGGCTCCTGCGCCCCTGCCAAGCCGGGGATCCGGGCGCCGGGGGACCCGCTCATGGCGGCAAGAGGAGCGCGTGGGTGCAACCGCCGGCCAGCACCACTTCCGCTTCCGACGTGCCCCTCCGCGGG
>CAJYBQ010000568.1 GCA_913064755.1 uncultured Alphaproteobacteria bacterium | reverse complement strand
CTGGTCGTCGCTGGCGTGGTCTGGGGGGCGGGGGCGGCCGCCGGCCTCGAACCAGCGTGTGACGGCGCCCGGCGGCTGGCCAGGTGTTGCCCCGGGTAGCGAGGGTGCCGCCCGAACGCTGAGGGGCTAGGCACGCGGATCAGGGCCGCGTGCGCCGTGGTGGGTGGTGTTGGCCTTTGTCTCACACTCCGACGGCGTGCCCGGGCTTGACCCGGGTACCCAGGGTGCCGCTCGAACGCCGAAAGGCTGGGCACGCGGATCAAACCCGCGTGTGCCGTGGGAGGACATGGGTGTCCGCTTCAGGCGGCCTTGGGTTCCAGCCCGATGGAGCGGTAGCGGTAGACGCCGTCTTCGCCGACCTTTCGTTCCATCCTGTTCTGGCCGATCAGCATGTGGATGTGGCTGATCCCCTCCGACATCGCCAGCCCCATGTCCTCCGGGCGCAGCTTGCGCAGGAACATGGTGGGCAGCAGGTCCTGCACCGATGACCATTCGGCAGCGCCCTTCCACAGCGACTTCAGCCGCGCGCGGTGATGATCCTGCAGATAGTTGATGCGCGCGTGCAGGCTGCGGAACGGGTCGCCGTGGGCCGGCAGGATCAGCACGTCGTCGGGCAGCGGACGGAACACGTCCAGCGTTTCCAGGTAGAGCTTCAGCGGATTCGCATCCGGTTCTGCCGGGTAGACGCCGATGTGCGGCGTGATGCGCGGCAGGATCTGGTCGCCGGAGATCAGGACGTTGAGGTCCTCGCAATAGAGCGAGGCATGTTCGGGGGAATGGCCGCGGCCGATCAGCACCTGCCAGTCATGGTCGCCGATCTGCACCTTCTGGTCCTGGTAGAGGCGGCGGAAACTGCGCGGGATCGGGGTCATCATCTTGGCGACGCGGTTGTAGCCGCGCTCCCGCAACGCCTCCAGCATCTCCTCGCTGTAGCCGATGCGGCGGTAGTGGTCGATCACGTCCTCCGGCCCCCGTTCCGCCACGTCCAGCGCCATGCTGCGCCCGAAGGCCCATTCGCCGAGGGTCATCCAGAGCTGGCAGTTCCAGCGTTCCGTCAGCCAGCCTGCCTGGCCCACGTGGTCGGTATGGAAATGGGTGCAGAGGATGCGGGTGATCGGCCGTCCCCCGATGTGCTTCTCGAAGATCTCCTCCCACCAGGCCATGATCTTCTTGCTGCGCAGGCCGGTGTCGACCATCGCCCAGCCCTCGCCATCCTCCACCAGCCAGAGGTTGATGTAGTCGAGGCCCGGGATAGGGATCGCCATGCGAACCCAGAGGACGCCGGGGGCCACCTGCATGACTTCGGCACCTTCCGGTCGGCTGTCGCCAAAGGGATAGTCGAGTTCTGGCCTTGCCGGAAATGCGTCCACCGGAAACCTCCGCGATGCTGCTGCTGTCAGATGTATGGCACTGAATCTCCCGGAGCCCTCGGCAAAGGTCAACCGATTGTGCGATGATGTCACCGCGTACCGGCCATGCCGGTCCTGACCCCCGCAGCCGGAGTGAAGCCATTGAGCGACGATGCACGCCCCCTTGCCACTGGTACCAAGCAGCTTGAAACCGACCGTGTCGTGGTCACGGAATGGAGCTTCCCGCCCGGGGCGCATACCGGCTGGCACCGCCACGAGATGGACTATGTCGTCGTGCCCGTGACCACCGGTGACCTGACCATCGAGACGTCCGACGGGCTTGCAAGGGCGCCGCTGACGGTCGGCGTGTCCTACACGCGCGAAGCGGGCGTCGAGCATGACGTGATCAACGACAACGACTTTCCGTTCCGCTTCATCGAAGTCGAGTTGAAGTAGACCGCCTTGGCCCTGAAGACCGGTGCGATGCCGGTCCTGCTTGTCACCATCGCGATCGACATGCTGGGCTTCGGCCTGATCATCCCGCTGCTGCCGTTCTACGCCACCGAGTTCGGGGCGGGGGCGACCCTGGTGGCCTTGCTCTTTGCCACCTATTCGCTCGGCCAACTGGTCGGCACGCCGATCCTCGGACGCATTTCCGACCGCATCGGTCGCCGCCCGATCATGCTCGCCTGCCTGTCGGTCAACGTCATCGCCTACCTGGGTTTCGGGCTGGCCGACAGCCTGTTGACCCTGTTCATTGCCCGTGCGGTCGGTGGGCTTGAGGCGGGCAAGATCGCCGTGGCGCAGGCCTATGCCGCCGACATCAGTTCCACGGCCGGCCGCACCCGGGCCATGGGCCTGACCGGTGCCGCATTCGGCTTCGGCTTTGCCTTCGGTCCGGCGCTGGGCGGCTTGATCCTGGGCAGTGATCCCGACCCGGCGGATTACGGCCTGCCTGCCTTCGTTGCGGCGGGCCTCAGCCTGGTCGCGCTTGTCTGGGGTTTCTTCGCATTGCCGGAAAGCCTGGCGAGGGAGCACCGGGACACGTCCGACCGGATCCCGTTCGTCCAGCGGATGCAGATCGTGCGGGCGCGCCCGGAACTGCTCGGCATGATGGTCGTGTTCTTTGCCTTCAGCCTCACCTCCACCCAGGTTGAGGCGACACTTCCGCTCTGGACGGCGGTGAACCTGGGCTCGGGACCGACGCCGTTCGGCCATGTACTCCCCCACACTGCCATCCTGCTCCTCACCCGCCCGGGCTCCCGTGTCTCCCGCCACCTGATCCATG
>CAJYBQ010000567.1 GCA_913064755.1 uncultured Alphaproteobacteria bacterium | reverse complement strand
GGGGCGGCTGATCGGTGAGGGCGCGCCTCCGGAAGTCGTGCGGGGCATCTAATAGCTTCTGGATGATGGTCCGCGAATCCGGCATTCCAACGTGGTCCTGACCCTGCATTTCGGGCCCGCCGATGTGCTGCTGAATCTCCGCATCGATTTTGCCAGCGATATCGACGCGGACTCGCTGCAGTCGGCAAGTTCCCAACTGGAAGCCCGGATCAAGCAGGATTATCCGCAGATCACGCGCGTGTTCATTGAGGCGCAAAGCCGCAGCGGCCACCAGCGTGCGCTGGCGGCGAATGGCGATGCGGGGAGCGCGCCGGCGGGTTAGGATCAGGGGAGGAGCCGTCATGCTGGGACTGATGATGGAAATGCCGCTGCTGGTATCGTCGCTGATACGCCATGCGGCGGCGAACCATGCCGAGGTCGAGATCGTGTCGCGCACGGTCGAAGGACCGATCCATCGCTACACCTATTCCGATGCCCGTGATCGCTCCAAGCAGCTTGCCAACGCCCTGACCCGCATGGGTGTCAAGCTGGGCGACCGCATCGGCACGCTCGCCTGGAACACCTACCGGCACCTGGAATGCTACTACGGTGTTTCCGGCCTCGGTGCCGTGCTGCACACGGTCAACCCGCGCCTGTTCCCCGAACAGATCGTCTATATCGCCAACCACGCCGAGGACAAGTTCATCTTCGTGGACCTGACCTTTGTCCCGCTGCTGGAAAAGGTGCAGGACGAACTGACCAGCCTGGAAGGCGTCGTCATCATGACGGACCGCGCCAACATGCCTTCGACCACGCTGAAGAACGTGCATTGCTACGAAGACCTGCTGGCCGCCGAGAGCATCGACTTCGACTGGCCGGAATTCGACGAGAAGACCGCATCCAGCCTCTGCTACACGTCCGGCACCACGGGCAACCCGAAGGGCGTTCTGTACCAGCATCGCTCCACCGTGCTGCACAGCTTCGCCGCCTGCATGGGCGATTGCCTGGGCCTGACATCGCGCGACGCCGTGCTGCCGGTGGTGCCGATGTTCCACGCCAATGCCTGGGGCCTGGCCTATGCCGCGCCGATGTGCGGTGCCAAGCTGGTGCTGCCCGGCAAGGATCTGGACGGCAAGTCGGTCTATGACCTGATGGCCGACGAGAAGGTCACCATGTCGGCGGGCGTGCCGACGGTCTGGCTGATGCTGCTGAACTACATGGAAGAGCACGGCCTGGGCCTGCCGGACATGAACCGCACGGTCATCGGCGGCTCCGCCGCACCGGCGTCCATGATCCGCACCTTCGAGACCAGGTACGACGTCACGGTGATCCATGCCTGGGGCATGACGGAAATGAGCCCGCTCGGCACCACCGGTGTCATGACCCGGGCCATCGAGCAGCTGCCGTTCGAGGAACAGCTTCCCTACAAGGCGAAGCAGGGCCGCGTGATCTACGGTGTCGAACTGAAGATCACGGATGACGAGAACAACGAACTGCCGCGCGATGGCGTGGCCTTCGGCAACCTGCTGACCCGTGGCTACTGGATCACCAGCGGCTACTTCAAGGGCGAGGGCGGCAACGTCCTGGACAATGGCAACTGGTTCGATACCGGCGATGTCGCGACCCTGGACCAGGATGGCTTCATGACCATCACCGACCGCGCCAAGGACGTGATCAAGTCTGGCGGGGAGTGGATCAGTTCCATCGATCTCGAGAATGCCGCCATGGGTCACCCGGACGTGGCAGAGGCCGCCGTCATCGGCGTCTACCATCCGAAATGGGACGAACGCCCGCTGCTCTGCATCGTCAGGAAGGCAGGCAAGGAGGTCACCAAGGACGAGGTGATGGCCTTCCTGGATGGCAAGATCGCCAAGTGGTGGATGCCCGACGACGTGCAGTTCGTGGATGAAATTCCGCATACCGCGACCGGCAAGATCCAGAAGACGACCCTGAGGGAGCAGTTCAAGGACTACAGCTTCCCCTCCGCACAGACCGCGGCGGAGTAAGGACCATGGGTGCATATGACGACGTCTACAACGGCTGGAAGGCTGATCCGGAAGGCTTCTGGGCGGAGGCGGCCAGGGACATCGACTGGTACAAGCCCTTCGACAAGGTCCTGGACGACAGCAATGCACCCTTCACCCGCTGGTTCCCCGGCGGTGAGATGAATACCTGCCACAACTGCCTCGACCGGCATGTTGCAGGCGGGCGGGCCGATCAGCTGGCGCTGATCCATGACAGCCCGATCACCGGCACGGTTCAGAAGTTCACCTACAAGGAACTGCTGAACCGCGTCGCCCACTTTGCCGGTGCCCTGCAGGCGCGGGGCGTGGAACAGGGTGACCGGGTCATCATCCCCATACCGATGACCCCGGAAGCCGCCATCCCCCCGCTGGCCTGCCCCCGCAACGGGCCCGCTCCTTCCGTGGTGGTCCCCGGGTGTGCCCCCCACCGACTGCCGTCACGAATCGACGACTCACCCACACATGATCTCGGCACCCGCGCCTTGGCATCCGAAACGCGACGAGCTACCGCCACCCACGCCGTCTCGCCTGCCACCCGCTACGCCGCATAGGAATAGCCACCCGGGTGCGGCTCATACCCGTTGGCGCCTTAGGGCGGGTCACCACGCAGGGCCAAACCGTGGCGTACGGCGGACTCGACG
>CAJYBQ010000566.1 GCA_913064755.1 uncultured Alphaproteobacteria bacterium | reverse complement strand
GACTCCGGTGTGGCTACAACCGCTGTAGACGGAGCGTAAACTCAACCGCAGCGGCCCCTCCCCGCCTGCTTGGTCCACGCCCTGATTCGGGGGAACCAGCCCGGAATGTCGTGGAAGGAATAGACCCGTGCCATGCCGAGACGAAGCATCTCCCCCTGCAGCCAGGTCCCGTCGTCGGATACCAGGTGCGCCAGTGCCCGGCCATGGCGGTCGCCGGGCTGCCCCCCGTAGTGCGGTGTGAAGCGCCGATTGCGCACCAGCGCCTCCAGGGTGGCCCTGGATTCGTCCGCCAGGGGCCAGGCCCTGAAGCCCTGTCTGCCAAGCGGCAGTTTCGGGGCCTGGATGCCGACCATCCGGACCTCTGTCCCCGTGTCCAGGATGACAGTGTCGCCATCGATGACTTCTGTCACCGTGCCTGCCTGGCCCGTCGGCATGTCCGATAGATCGGCCTTCGCGCCTGATGCGGGTTGGACCAGCACCAGGGCGAGTAGCAGGGCCACTGTCATCACGTTCAAGGCGGTTCGACGGTCGGCAGCGGATTGCGCCCCGCGAACTTTGTGCCTACGACTCTGTGGCAGAGGCGGGCGAATGAGGGGAATCAACATGAAGATGGGTCTTTTCCTGCGGGCGTTCTGGCGGGGTTCCCTGTCACTTGCGATTGTTGCCGCTTTTGTCGGTCCTGCCAACGCCGGTGACCCGTCCGAAGACGGCCCGCTCTACAGCGTGTCGGTCGGCGTCTTCGACACCGTGCAGCTGGAAGACGAGGGCCTCGAAGGCCGGGTCGAGTATCGCCACGACAAGGGCTTGAGCATTCTGAAACCGTTCGGCGGCTTCATGCTCAACGATGATTCCGCCGCGCATGTGTATGCCGGCGTCCTGATCGACTGGTATGCCACCGACAACTTCGTGATCACCCCCAGCATCGCGCCGGGTCTCTACATGAAGGGGCAGAGCAAGGACCTCGGATACCTGTTTCAGTTCCGCTCCCAGATCGAGTTCGCCTGGCGGTTCGACGGCGGCACGCGGCTGGGTGTCAGCCTCAACCACATCTCCAACGCCGGCTTCGGCACGCAGAATCCCGGGTCGGAGAGCGTCGCCCTGAGCCTGATCATGCCGGTGAAGTACTGGTGGTGATCACCGCCTGATCCCGGGGGTGGCCCGACCCAGGACGGCATAGCCGTAGAAGATGCCGCAGAACAGGCCACCCAGGTGCGCCTCCCACGCGACGCCGGTCCCGCCGGCGAGCGCCGTGAGCACGTTCATCGTCACGACAATGCAGACCATGACCATCATCATCCGCGCCCGCGGATCGATATCGCGGTTGCGGTAGAGCAACACGGCCGCAGCGCCCATCAGTCCATTCACCCCGCCCGAAGCCCCCAGCATCACGCCGTGGCTGTCCACCAGCCAGAAGGCGATTGCGCCACCTATGGAACAGAGCGCGAAGATCACGAGGAACAGCAGCCCCCCGACGGTTCTTTCCACGTAGCTGCCAAGGGCCAGCAGCAGGGCGGCATTGAAGCCGACATGCAGCCAGTCCGCATGCATCAGCGCATAGGTGAACAAGGTCCAGTAGTAAGGATATCCGGCCTCCAGCGCCGCGGGCTGGAACACCAGCATGCTGCCGTATTCGGTGACCAGGGCGTCGGGCAGCAGGAAGAAGACGAGGTGGATGAGCATCAACAGTCCCGCCAGGCGAAGCGACCACGGCGGGGCATTGAACATCGGTTGTTTTCTGGATGGCTGTGACATGGCCCCGATATGGCGGTCATTGGTCTGGATGAGAAGGAAAATCTTGGCGTTGCCCCGAACCGGGTGGCTGTGTCGACCGGTTCAGGGCAAACTCATGCCAGAAACTGGCGACGACAGAATCCTGGGGAGGAACTCATGAGCAGTGGTGTGATCCGTTTTTCGGAGATGGAGCAGGTCATCTTCGGTCGGCCGACGGCCGAAGCAGTGGCCGCCGAGGCCGCCCGGCTCGGCAAGAACAAGGTCTTCCTGCTGGTCGGCGGCACGATGAATGCGAAAACGGACGAGGTCGATCGCGTCGCGGCAGCCCTGGGTGATCGCTACGCGGGCCGCTTCGCAGGGATTCCGCCGCACACCCCCCGCGACAAGGTCGTGGAGGCCGCGAACGCGGCGCGGGAGGCCGGTGCCGACCTGCTGGTCACCTTCGGGGGCGGATCCGTCACCGATGCCGGCAAGGTGATGCAGGTCTGCCTGGAACACGGCGTGACCGACATGGCGGAACTGGATGACTACTGCATCGGCACCACCGCGGATGGCAAGGTGTCCATGCCCGACCTGCGTCCGTCCAGCGTGCGCCAGATCGCGGTCCCGACCACCCTGTCGGGCGGCGAGTTCAATCCCCTGGGCGGCTGCACCGATCCGCGCATAAAGGTGAAGCAGGGGTATCGCCACCCGTCGCTGGTGCCCGTGTCGGTCATCCTGGATCCCGCCCCGACGGTCCACACCCCGGAATGGGTCTGGTTGTCCACGGGCATCCGGGCGGTCGACCATGCGGTGGAGGCGATCTGCAGCCCCGAGACCAATGCCTATTGTGATGGCGCATCCCTGCATGCGCTGCGGATGCTTTCCTCCGGCCTGGCAAAGGTGAAGGCCGATCCGTCGGACCTGGAAGGTCGC
>CAJYBQ010000565.1 GCA_913064755.1 uncultured Alphaproteobacteria bacterium | reverse complement strand
CACGGCAGCGGCCTGAAACCGCCGGGCGGACATTGACCACAAGCAACGGATAGAGCGAAGCGGACGGAAGGATCATGGTGCCTGAGAGAGAGAAGGAGGACACCATGATCGAAGCTCAACGCTGGGACGCGGTTTGCGCGCGGGATTCACACCAGGACGGCACTTTCGTCTTCGCGGTGAAGACAACAGGCGTCTATTGCAGGCCGGGCTGTGCGGCGCGCCGTCCGAAGCGGGAGAACGTCAGCTTCTATGACGTGCCCGCTGCCGCCGAACGCGCGGGCTTTCGCCCCTGCAAGCGGTGTCGGCCGGAACGGCTGGACCTGGTGGACCCGATGAAGGCCGCGGTGGAAGATGCCGCGCGAAGCATCGACCGCAGCCTGGAACGGGATGCGACGGTGCCTGAACTCGGGCACCTGGCGGATCGCGCCGGGTTCAATGCGCAGCATTTCCAGAAGGCCTTCAAGCGCGCTCTCGGCCTGTCGCCGCGCGACTATGCCGATGCCCGTCGGACCGCGCGGCTGAAGACCGGCCTGCGTGCCGGGAACGGCGTGGCGGACGCGGTCTACGGTGCCGGTTTCGGCTCCCCCAGCCGGGTCTACGAACGTGCGGACCAGACGCTTGGCATGTCGCCCGGCGCGTATGCGAGGGGCGCGACCGGCATCGCCATGAATTATGCCTTCGCCGAAAGTCACCTGGGCCTGGTCATGGCCGCGGCGACACCGAAGGGCGTTTCAGCCGTCTACCTGGGTGACGACACGGCGCGGCTGGCGCGCGACCTTGAGATCGAATATCCGGGCGCCGTCCTGTCGGAGGACCGCGACGGGCTGGAAGGCGCATTGAAACAGCTCGTCGCCTACCTGGATCAGAAGGGCCCGAACCCGTCCCTGCCGCTGGATGTCCGCGCCACAGCGTTCCAGTGGCGGGTCTGGCAGGCGCTGATGCAGATCCCCTATGGCGAGACGCGCAGCTATGCGCAGGTTGCGGAGATGCTCGGCAAGCCCACGGCCTCCCGTGCCGTGGGCCGGGCCTGTGGCCTGAACCCCGTCGGGCTGGCGATTCCCTGCCACCGGGCCATTGGTGCCGACGGCGGTCTGCGCGGCTATCGCTGGGGGCTGGAGCGCAAGCAGGCACTGCTGGACATGGAGCGTGATACGGTCGGCTGAGGATGCAATGCCCGCCTTCGGCAGGGTGAGGATGCGATGCCCGCCTTCGGCAGGCTGACTGGCCCGGCCCCTCGCCCTAACCCCGGCTCTTGATCACCCGGGCAGGCGTACCGGCAGCAACCGTGTAGCCGGGGATATCGCCGGACACGGTGGATCGCGCACTGATGATCGCGCCATTGCCGATCCGCGATCCGGGCGTCACGGTCACACCGGATGCCAACCACACGTCGGCCCCGATCAGCACGGGTTCATGAACATAGCCCTGCCGCATGATCGGCTCCCGCCCGTCGAAGCGGTGTTCGGAGGCGATGATGGTGCAATGCCCGGCGGTGGCGCTGTCGCGACCGATCGTGACATCGGCACCGGCATTGATGATCGACGAGAACGCGCCCTGCGCCCGGTCGCCGAGACGGATCGTGCCATCGCGCGCCGCGACCAGCCGGGCCGTCGTGTCAACTGCCGCGCCGTCACCCAGGATGATCCGCCCGTTCTCGCGCACCTTCAGGTCCACCCAGGGCATCAGGGTCACGGACCGGCCGAGCCGGATGTTGCGCGGGTCTCCGTCCGGGCGCAGCAGGATCGGCCCCAGCACGCGCAGGCCCGGTCCATGGGTGATGCCGAGTCTGCGGAACGTGAAGCGATAGTACCAGGTCCAGAACCCCGCCCTGCTGCTTGGCAGCGCAACCGGTTCGTCGGTGATCATCGGCACCTGGTCCGGTGTCAGGTCGAATGTTTCAAGGGTCGCCGCTACCGTACCGTCCAGCAGACGCTCGACCGTCCGGACGATGCCGTTGATGCTGTCGAGGGCGTCGGCATCCGCCGTGACTGTCTCGGGTATCGAAACACCGAACCGGCGTTCCAGCCCCAGGATCAGGTTCACGATCGAGAAGGAATCGATCAGGCCGCTGCGGATCAGCGATGCCCCGTCATCCACCGGCCTGCCCGACAGGATCTCGTCCACCACGACCCGGCGCACGGCCTCTGTCGTGCCCGGTCCGATCGCAGGTGTCGCAATCGAATCAATCACTGAAACATGTGCCGCAAGCTCATGATATCGCGCAAGGTTTGCCCCGCGCGCCATCTTGCCGGAGGTGGATTTCCGCAACCAGCGCGGCGCCACCACACGCACGTCGGCGGGCACGATCTCCGTCCCCGATGCAATGGTTTCACGGATGCGGTCAGCAATCGCCGACCATTGCGCCTCGGGACGGTCGCTTTCGACGATCAGGATCAGGCGCTCGGTTCCGGCGGCTTCGTCCGCGTCACCCAGGGCCACCGCCCTGCCCGGAAGACCCCCGTCGCCCGTACAGGCCAGTGCCTCCCCGTCATGGGGGCAGATGTGCTTGCCACCGCCGATGCTCCGGTCACCGTTCCGACCCACGACCACCAAGCGTCCTCACACCAGGTCGCGCCCGTGCCCGCCGCACAACCAGCCTCCAGCCCGCCCCCCCCCCCCCCATCCACACCGGCAGTGCGACGCCGGGCACG
>CAJYBQ010000564.1 GCA_913064755.1 uncultured Alphaproteobacteria bacterium | reverse complement strand
GTCGTGGAAACATTACAAAAAGGACTCACCGGCAATAGCGCACATGTCCCGACCAGACACGCCCAGATACTTAACGTAAATTACGATAATTCTTGCATAGACAGAGGCAAAAACAATAAAAAATCAAAAAGATTAACCGAAATTAAGTCAATTTTTGAAGAAAAATACAAGATTGCGCCAGTTTTCTATAATAATCCTCGCGAAAATTCACGCTGGAAACGGGTTGCAACCGCAAGTATTTTTCCGACAACCGAATGACAAGTGGAAATGATTCGAAAATTGATTTAAACCGCAAAAGATGACGTGGTAATTGTATGGATAATTTTGAACCATCATAAATTGAAGAAATAGACGCCACGGCGATAATCGGTTGATCTTTTTCTGGAATCTGCTAAATTCCTATACTTGGTTGCTTTTTTTGGAAAGAACTGGATTTCTCGGCAAAGCCAAATCGGTTTGGCAGGTGCCTTGTGGGTGTCTCCTGCCTTCTGGCAGGAAGACACCATATCGAGAAACGCCCCCGGCATCGTGATGCAAGGCGGTACTTGGTGACTGAAGGCATATGTGACCGAACCTCGACTGCTGCGGCCCGTGCATGGTGGCGACCGGGTGCCTGCGCCCGCAGCAGTCACCCGCGATACGCAGCAGCCGTACATGCAGATTGCCCCCCGATATCGAGAAGGTGGCCTCTCGAAAGCCGGACGGTTTCTGCCCCTCGTCACGGCGTGCCGGGATGGACAAGCAGCGGCGCTGATCTGCTTGCCGCGCGCCTACTCCAGCCCCTTGATCAGCCTTTGCAGGTAGGTCTGGCGACCAGCCCGCTTGCGCTCCTCCTCCGGGTCCGCGTCCTCTCGTTCCTCCAGCGCGTTCTCCATGTAATCGATCAGCGCGCGGTAGACCTCCCGTCGCGGGCGGGAAACCTTGTCCACGAAGGTCTCGACCGACAGCCTGTCGATCAACGCCTGTATCTCTGCCGGTTCGGAATGCCAGGCGCTGCCCAGCAGAGCCTTGATGGCGTCCAGCTTCTTTTCCGCCAGCTCCTGCCGCTCGTCTTCACCCATGAGGAATCTCCTGCGCTATCATGATGGCGATACCTTAGACGTTATGGAGCAGGATGCATGGGTGACGTGAGTTGGCAGAACTGGTCCGGCCATGTCCGGGCCACACCGCATGCACATGTCCGGCCCGTGGATCGGGACGCGCTCTCGACGGTCGTTGCCGGATCGACGGGCCGTATCCGCATGGTCGGCAGCGGCCATTCCTTCACCCCGCTTGCCGCCACGGACGACACGTTGATCAGCCTCGACCGAATGGAGGGGACGGTGCTGTCCTGCGACGCAGATGCCGCGACTGCGCGCCTGCAGGCCGGTGCGTCGCTGAATGCGCTCTCCCGCGCCTTGCAGGATCAGGGCCTTGCGTTCAAGAACCTCGGCGACATCGACGTCCAGACGCTGGCGGGCGCCACCGCCACCGGCACCCATGGCACCGGTCCCGGCTTCTCCTGCCTGTCCGCCGAGATGATGGAGATCACCCTGCTGCTGGCGTCGGGGGAATTCGTCGTGGCCAATGCAGCGCAGAACACGGACCTGCTGCATGCCGCCCGGATCGCCCTCGGCAGCCTGGGCGTGATCGTCGATGCAACCATGTCCGTTCGCGAAAGCTACAGGCTGCACCGGCGCAGCTTCACCCAGCCCCTGCGCGACACGCTGGCCGGCGCGATGGAGAGCTGGCGGGCGCAC
This sequence comes from uncultured Alphaproteobacteria bacterium, assembly GCA_913064755.1. Classification (GTDB taxonomy): domain Bacteria; phylum Pseudomonadota; class Alphaproteobacteria; order Minwuiales; family Minwuiaceae; genus Minwuia. Next base: position 937 of record CAJYBQ010000564.1, on the reverse strand, counting down.
CGCAACTTCGAATTCTTCTGCCTGCCATACTGCGATCATGCCTTCGTCATCATGCATGACGAGACGCAGGCGGAACCCTTCGGGGGCAAGCAGGACAGCGACAGCAATGCCCTGATGCAGTTGAAGCAGCTACGCGACCTGCTCGGCTGGGCGCCACCGCTGCGCCGCGCCATCCTGAACCTGGTCGCCCGGCGGGAAAAGCCGCAGGAGATGATCGGCAGCAGTTGGGAAATGCTGGCCAACGTGCGCAACAATCGCTTCAACGAGATGGAATATCACCTGCCCGTGGACCAGGGCCTGGATGCCCTGCAGGAAGTCTTGGCGGTGATCGAGCGGCAGCGGCGGGACGTGTTCTTTCCCATCGAATGCCGCCAGACCGCCGGCGACGACGCCTGGCTCAGCCCGTTCAACGGGGGTCCGCGCATCTCCGTCGCGGTCCACGCCTGGCATGAAGACAGCGTCGACTGGTTCTTTGACCATGTCGAACCGATCTTCCGCCGGCGTGGCGGGCGACCCCACTGGGGCAAGATGCACTCCCTGCAGGCGGCGGAGTTGCGGGAACTCTACCCGGACTTCGAACGGTTCACGGCGCTCAGGCGGGAACTGGACCCGGGGGGACGCTTCCTCAACGCCCACCTTGCGGGACTTTGGGGCGAGACATTAGACGATCGCGCGTGACCGGCCAACGGTCTCTCCGGCGCCACATTGCCGAGACACTGGACACGCGGATCAAGTCCGCGTGCGCCGTGTTGAGGAGTGTTCCAATTCCTCCCACAGCGTACCCGGGCTTGACCCGGGTACCCAGTGTCCCGCCCGAACGCCGAAAGGCTCGACACGCGGATCAAGTCCGCGTGCGCCGTGGTGAGGATACTCCCAACCTCTCCCACGGCGCGCCCCGGCGTGCCCCGGTGCCGCCGCGTGCCGCCGCGTCCGCGCG
>CAJYBQ010000563.1 GCA_913064755.1 uncultured Alphaproteobacteria bacterium | reverse complement strand
GTCCTCATCCAGCATCGCGTTGAAATCCACGGCAGCCATGGAGAGGAAGTTCCTGCGCGTCGGATCCGCGATCATTGCCTGAATCGTCTTCAGGAAACCGTGACCTTCGGCACCATAACGGGTCTTCCGGCTGGCAAACAGGAAGGGTGGCTCCTGTTTGACAACTCTGGGAGTCGGCCAGTCCAGGTGATCGACACACCAGAAATTCACTTCCGGATCCTGCAGGGCGGATGGCGAAATGCCGTGGCGGGACCGGGTCTGCACAGGCGCTCTCGACAGCGCACGTCGTGCGGCCCTCTGCCTCTCCTCCCGGGACTGATACGCGTACCTGATACGCAGGTCCCGGACGACGTAGGTCTGCTGTCGGCGTGGAAACTGGTGACGGCGGCGGCTTTCATGCACCACTTCCGCGAACAATGCGGAACGAAGCGCTGCCTCTCCGGCCGCGCTGCGCCGACGCGCATGATATGACGCCAGCAACAGGATCTGATCCGGCGTGAACGCGGGATTGTCCGCCGGGACTCGTTCCAGAACCTCGTCGTCCGGTGCAGTCAGCAGCAGTATCTGACCCGTGGCCAGGGCTTCCGACTTGATGGTGGATTCGAGATTGCTCCTGACGTCCCCGACCAGAGTGGCCAACTCCTCGCTCAATGAAGGCGGGACCGCCGACGGTTGATATTCCAGCCGTTCGTCTTTCGGAACGACTTTCCCGGACATCCGCGCCTCGTCCCGTTCGGCCTCCTGCTTGGCCCTTTCCTCCATAAATGCCCACACTTCAAGCGTATCGCACTTGTATAAGGGGCACATTGCGGCGACCACCAGTGCAGAGCACCCCGGCAACACGAACAGCAACATCAAAAGAAAGGCGGCCCCGGATATCGGAGCCGCCTTCCATCTCGGAAATCGTGCGGGCTGGCGCATGGACCGTCAGGTGGGTCCGCACGCGCCTTCCCGCAAGGGTATCACGCAGTCTTCCGGTGGTCCGGTGCGGCCTTCCAGAAGTATTTCTTGAAGCCGCGGCGTTCGTCCTCGACCTTGATGCGGAACACCATGCGCAGCGGCATGCCGACTTCGACACCGCCCTTGTCCACGTCGGTCAGGTCGGCCATCAGGCGCCCGCCGCCTTCAAACGTGACCATGCCGAAATGGGTGGGCGGGTCCGGTGAGTAGGTCAGGCCGTCTGCCGTCCAGCTCTGCACGGTGCAGGGCACGTCGGAGAAGCGATAGTCCTCCTGGCTGTGCCAGGCACCGCAGTTCGGGTTCACGCAGATATGCGCCTTCGGGTACTGCACGGTGCCGCACTTGGTGCACTTGCCGCCCTTGAAGCCCAGCACCATCTCCCGCTTCCGATACAGGGTCGACAATGCGGTCTGGGCATCGGTCTCGGCCCGGATGCCCTTGTCACGGTCGATCAGATCGTTGAAGGCGAGGTAGCGATTGTAATTGGTCTCTTCCTTCCGGCGGGCCAGCGAGGTCTCGACACCGCCCAGGGCGGGCTTGAACTTCGAGATCGCGTCCGTCACCCGGAACAGCATCAGGTCACAGCCCTGGCCCCAGCCGATGACCAGGATGACCTGGCCGGGCTTGGCACCCTGCAGCGCCTTCGACAGCATGATCAGGGCGTGGGCGGTACCCGCCTCTCCCATCACGGCATGCAGATTGTCCTGCACGGCGGCGTCGGGAATGCCGGCACCCTTTGCGATCTTCTGCGGCACGCCGCGGATCAGGGCGGGCATGATCATGACGTCCACGTCCGCCGGGGCCACGTCGACCTTGGCAAACAGGGCATCGATGCCGCGCGGCACGATCTTGAAATAGCCCTCGTCGCGGATCCAGCGCTCTTCCCAGTTGTAATCGAAGTCGCGGTTCTGGCCCCGGTAGTGATCGACGAAGTCGACCGACACCTGGTGGCTGCCGAGATATTCCGCGATCACGTTGTCCTGGCCCAGCAGGAACGAGGCGGCACCATCACCCATCTGCAGTTCCTGCGCGCCGGAGGCGGCGGTCTGTCGGTGATCGGCGGCGAGATACAGCACCTGGCCGTCGCGCTCACCCATGCCTTCCAGCACGTCGATCAGGCCCGATGTGCCCGCGCGCTGCGACGATGTCAGGTCAACCGTCTTCAGTTCTTCACCCAGGTCGAGCGCCGTCGCCGCCACGGTGGCGTTCTGGCGGTCGGCGAACGGCAGGGTCGTGGACGCTAGGTAGATGGCACGAAGATCCGCCGGACCCTTGGGACCGATGCAGTCGCGACCGGCCTCGACAGCCATCGTCAGGCTGTCTTCATCCCAGTTGCACATGGATCGTTCGCCCTTGGCGAGACTGGCCAGGCCCGGGTTGAACCAGCCATTGGCCTCCACGACCGATTTGCGCTGCAGCCTCAACCGCGGCACATACCCACCAAATCCGGTAATTCCTGCCATTCGCTCTGTTCCTCACCCTGTTGTCGATTCGCGCCAGCGCCGCGGACACCTGGGGCCCGGGCAACAAGCTGCAAAATCCCGAATAGACAGTGAGACAGTCAAGCGGCGCGATGGAAATCCGGGCTCGCCCCCGACATTCCACGCGTCACGCTGCCGACCTCCCCGTCGCTGTGTCCGAGTTAACCTGACCACGCGCCGGACGGCAAGTCCGTGCGTACCCGTCTCAGGTCAGGGCAGGGCTGCACGCACGGCAGGGTGGCGTGGCC
>CAJYBQ010000562.1 GCA_913064755.1 uncultured Alphaproteobacteria bacterium | reverse complement strand
GCCATCGTCGGGTCCGAGATCGACGGGGCGGAAATTGTCGCCAGCCGGGAACACACCTGGGAGGACTCCCTCGACATCATGGGCTGGGACGTCACCGACGACGGATTGTCGGTCGTCTTCTCGCGCGATATTCCCACCCACGTCCGCACCCGGATGAAGGATGCGATGCACGCCTTCCTGGATGAACAGTCCATGGACCTGGCGGAGGTGGACCACTTTCTCTGCCACCCTGGCGGTGCCAAGGTGCTGGACGCGCTGGAAGGCATCTTCAACCTGCCTGTCGGTGGCCTGAAGCACTCCCGCGAGACGCTGCGCAACTTCGGCAACATGTCGGCGGCCACGGTCATGTTCGTGATCGCCGCCGCGCAGCGTGACGGCCTGAAGGGCCGTGCACTGCTGTCCACGCTGGGCCCCGGTTTCACCGCCGGCTTCATGGCCGTGGACCTCTGATGAACCTGTTTCACCTGGTCCTGGCCGTCCTGATCGTCCAGCGACTGGCGGAGCTCGTGCTCGCCAATCGCAACACCAGGCGCCTGCTGGCCGAAGGGGCGGAAGAGCATGGTCGGCGGCATTACCCGCTGTTCGTGCTGCTGCACGGGGGCTGGATCGCGGCACTGGTCGTACTGACCCCTGCCGATGCCACGATCGAACCGGTCCTGCTGGTCGTCTTCGTCCTGCTGCAGCTGGGTCGCGTCTGGGTGATCGCGACGCTGGGCAAGTACTGGACCACGCGAATCATCACGGTACCCGGCGCGCCGCTGGTCCGGCGCGGCCCGTTCCGCCTGGTCCGGCACCCGAACTACCTGGTTGTGGTGGGAGAGATCGCCGTGGTGCCGCTGATGATCGGGCTGTGGCAGGTGGCCGTCGTCTTCAGCATCCTGAACCTCGCCCTGCTCGCCTGGCGAATCCGCATCGAGGAACAGGCGCTGCAACCACGACGGACTGGTTAATCCTCAAATTCCGATGTTAAATGAATGTTCATGAACAATCGTTCAGATACGCGTCGAATTTGTCGAAAAGTTTGACCAGATGGAAGGCGCAGAGGCTATGCCCGCGCTGTGCGGAAAATGAACGCAAGCACACCACCGAAGATGCCAGACGCGGAAGGCCGGGAGGCTTTCAGTGCGGAGAGACGCCTGAGCGACTTCATGCAGGTCGCCAACGCGTGGTTCTGGGAATCCGACGCGGAACACCGCTTCACGTTCATCTCGTCCCGATTCACGGAGTCCACGGGGATCCCCGTATCGACGTTCCTTGGCCGCACGCGCCGGGAGGCCATCGTCAACGCCGATACACCGGAACTCAATCAGCACCTGGAAGATCTGGACGCGCATCGACCGTTCGATGACTACGTCTACGGTGGGCAGACCCCCAACGGTTTCCGCTGGTTCCGGATCAGCGGCCGACCGGTCTTCGCGGATGACGGCACCTTCCAGGGCTATCGGGGAACCGGCACCGATATCACCAAGTCGGTCACGGACGAGGATCGCATCCGCGATGCCGAGGGTCGTCTGGCGGCGGCCCTTGAATCCATCAACGAGGGCTTCGTCCTGTACGATCAGGACGAAAAGATCATGCTGTACAACGAAGTCTTCCGAAGCGCATTCGACCCGGACAACGAATTCCTCCGTCCCGGCCTTCATATCGATGAATGGTTCAACTGGCTTGTTGGCACTGGGAAGACGGAATTCATCGATGTCACCTGGGCCCGCGATGTGCAGCAACGGCTGGCCGCACATCGGTCCGGCAAGTTCGAAGGTGAATTCACCTACCACACCGGCAGATCATACAGGGTGTCGGAGAACCGCATTCAGAACGCGGGTATTGTGGGCATCTACACCGACATCACAGCCCGCAGGGAACGCGAACAGGAACGCCAGGCGGAAGTCGACATGCTGTCGACCGTGTTCACCAACCTGCGCCTCGGGGTCTGCGTGACGGATTCCAGGCAGCATGTGATCCATGCCAATCAGCGGTTTGCCGAACTGATGGACCTGCCCGCCGAACTGCTGGAACAGGGGCGTCACGTCGGTGACATCTTCAAGTACAACATGCAGCGCGGCGAATACGGTGAAGACGACACCAGGGAGGCAGCGAACCGCTATTACCGGATGCTGAACTCAAGCACCTCGCTCCGCTTCGAGCGGACACGACCTGACGGCACCCACCTGGAAATCAGCAACGACACGCTGCCCGACGGCAGCATCGTCATCGGCGTCAGCGACCAGACCGCCTGGCAGCGGATGCACGAGACACTGCGGGAACGGGAGGAGCGGTACCGCCACCTGGTGGAACGCAGCCCGGACGCGATCCTGGTGCACGCCAATGACACGATCAGGTTCGCGAACTCTGCCGCTGTCGGCATGTTCCGGGCCCGCAACCGCGATCATCTGCTGACCTGGCCGGTCAGCGACCTTGCCGAACCCCGCGCGTTGTCCATGCTGCGCCAGCGGGCACGCGAGATGCTGGATGAAGGCATCGGCGCGGCCCGTAGCGGCCTGGTGGTGAAATGCAGGCGGCTGGATGGCGAGGAGTTCGACGTGGAGATCGAGAGCTCCATCATCCCCTTCGACGGCAAGCCCATGATCCAGATCGTCATTCGCGACGTGACGGAGCGCCGCCAGGCGGAGATGGCGCTGCATCTTGCCAAGGAACAGGCGGAAATGGCCAACCGGTCCAAGTCCGAGTTCCT
>CAJYBQ010000561.1 GCA_913064755.1 uncultured Alphaproteobacteria bacterium | reverse complement strand
TGCTGGGCTGGAAATCGGCGCAGATGCTGGTCGAGCGCCACGCGCAGGATCATGGCGACTGGCCGAAGACCATGGCGCTGTCCGCCTGGGGCACCTCCAACATGCGCACCGGCGGCGATGACATCGCACAGGCGCTCGCACCGATCGGCGCGCGCCCGACCTGGGATTCGGCATCGCGCCGGGTCACCGGGTTCGAAGTGCTCCCCCTGAAGGTGCTCGACCGGCCCCGGGTCGACGTGACGCTGCGTATTTCCGGCTTCTTCCGCGATGCCTTCCCCAACCTGATCGACCTGTTCGATTCCGCCGTGCGTGCGGTGGCGGCACTGGACGAGGACGCGCGCGACAATCCGCTGGCCGCCCGCGCCGCCGAAGACGCCACCGCGCTGGAGGCGCAAGGTATTGACCCTGCCATCGCCGCACGCCGCGCCGCTGCACGGGTCTTCGGGTCGAAACCCGGCGCCTATGGCGCGGGTCTGCAGGCGATGATGGACGAGAGGCTCTGGGAAGACCGGGGCGACCTGGCGGAGGCTTTCGTCGCCTGGGGTGGTCATGCCTATGGCACCGGCGTGGCGGGAGAGGGGGCGGCGGACGACATGCGCACCCGCCTGTCACGGGTGGAGGCGGTGGTCCAGAACCAGGACAACCGGGAACACGACCTGCTGGATTCGGATGACTACTACCAGTTCGAAGGTGGTTTGAGCGCCACGGTGGAGCACCTGAAAGGTGCCGCGCCCATCGTCTACCACAACGACCATTCCCGGCCCGAACGCCCGGTGATCCGCACCCTGGAAGAAGAAATCGGCCGGGTTGTCCGGTCCCGCGCCGTCAATCCGAAGTGGATCGAAGGCGTGATGCGCCACGGCTACAAGGGCGCGTTCGAGATCGCGGCGACGGTGGACTACCTGTTCGCCTTTGCCGCCACCACCAATGCCGTCCGCGACCACCATTTCGACCTGGTCTGGCGTGCCTACCTGGACGACGCGCAGGTCAGGGCGTTCCTGGAAGACAACAACAAGCCCGCGCTGCGGGAAATCGCGGACCGCCTGCAGGAGGCGATCGATCGCGGCCTCTGGCATCCGCGCGGCAACACGATACGCTTCGGGCTGGACGCAATCCGGGCCAGCCTGGACACGCACCCCGACAGTGACCGACGCCTCGAGGAGGAGACGACAGCATGACCGACGAACAGGACGTCAACAGCCGCCACAGCGAGAAGATGGCGCGCAAGAAGGTCGCCCGCGACAAGATCATGGCCGCGAAGACCGGTGAGAAGGGGCTGATCATCGTCCACACCGGCAAGGGCAAGGGCAAGTCCACGGCAGCATTCGGCATGATCTTCCGCTGCATCGCCAACGACATGCGCTGCGCCGTGGTGCAGTTCATCAAGGGCGGCATGGACACCGGGGAACGCCGCCTGATCCAGGAACGGTTCAGCGACATCTGTTCCTTCGACACGATGGGTGAAGGCTTCACCTGGGAAACCCAGGACCGCGCCCGCGACATCGCCAATGCGCGCAAGGCCTGGGACCGTGCCAAGGAACTGATCCGCGACCCGGAAGTGCGCATGGTGCTGCTGGACGGACTGAACATCGCGCTGCGCTACGACTACATTCCCATCGGCGAGATCGTGGAGTTCCTGACGACGGAAAAACCGGAGATGACCCACGTCGTCATCACCGGCCGCAACGCCAAGGAGGAACTGCTGGAAGTCGCCGACCTGGCCACCGAGATGACCCTGCTGAAACACCCCTTCCGCGACGGCGTGAAGGCACAGGTCGGCGTGGAGTTCTGAGAAGAGGTTTGCGGGCCGTTCCGTCACGGAATCGCGAGACTTTCTGACCAGGCTGGCGCGGCAAGCTGGGTACCCGGGTCAAGCCCGGGCACGCCGTCTGGTGTGTGCTGGGAGCGCTACCACCCTCAACACGGCGCACGCGGACTTGATCCGCGTGTCCAGAGTCTCGGCAAGGCGGCACCGGAGAGAACTCGGCGTCAGTCGAATGGAATTTCCGCCGAGAGGTCCTGCCATTCGGGATTGCGTGACTCGATCAGGTCGAGTTTCCAGCGCCGCTGCCAGTGCTTGATGGTGCGTTCGCGCTGCTGCGCAATGATCAGGCTCTCGTGTGTCTCGAAGTAGACCAACTGGTTCACCTTGTAGCGGTCGGTGAACCGTGACCAGCCGGACCGGTGTTCCACCAGGCGACGGCGCAGATCGCGCGTCACGCCCGTGTAGAGCGTGCCATTGCGCCTGCTGGCGAGGATGTAGACGAAGAACCCTGAAATGCCGAACCACCAGGTTTCTGGGAAACACGCCCGAACGCTGCGGCAAGCTGGGTACCCGGGTCAAGCCCGGGCACGCCGTGGGATGGGCAGGGAGCGCTGCCATCCCCATCACGGTGCACGCGGGTTTGATCCGCGTGCCCAGCCTTTCGGCGTTCGAGCGGCACACTGGGTACCCGGGTCAAGCCCGGGCACGCCGTGGGAGTGTGAGACGTAGGCCAACATCACCTCACCACGGCGCACGCGGACTTGATCCGCGTGTCCAGCCTTTCGGCGATCGCGAGGCACACTGGGTACCCGGGTCAAGCCCGGGTACGCCGTGGGATGGGCAGGGAGCGCCACCACCCCATCACGCCGCACGCGGACTTGATCCGCGTGTCCAGTGTCTCGGCAATGTGGCGCAGGAGAGACCGTTGCTC
>CAJYBQ010000560.1 GCA_913064755.1 uncultured Alphaproteobacteria bacterium | reverse complement strand
TCGCTCAACACGCGCCGCAACAAATTATTCGTTTCCATCGACGTCGCGCCGTCGAACACCAGCTCGGTTTCCGGGTCGGCAATACCGGCTCCGAGACGCACCTTGTCGGCCCGCAACTGGTTCTTCCAGATGGACGAGAGAATGGTGAACAACCAGGCGCGCAGGTTCGTTCCGGCGCGGAATTGCGCCTGTCTCTCCAGCGCGCGGAGACAGGTCGCCTGCACCAGTTCCTCCGCCACTGACGGGTTCCGGCTGAGCGACAGACCATAGCGCCAGAGACGCGGCAGATGCGTCTCCAGGCCCGATCTCACAGTTTCGTGATCATCTTCTGTCATGTCGGCACGAATAAGCACCCGGTTCGGTGTGTTGTTCGGGCAAGTCTAGCGAAGAGCGATCTGCGGCACGACCGAAATCACTCCTGACGCGGCATCCTGATACCGCGTTGATTTTGAGCCGCAGTAGCAATCGCCATGCAACGTGTTGAATGAATTGCACTTTATCCAGGGTCCGGCACCCCTTTTGCCGGTTCCGCATGGACCCGGACCGGACCTGGACCGAGACCGCCCGTACCGTGACCTCCTGCACGGCACGGGCGAAAGAGGCGCCGCCACCTGGTGGGGTCGGGGGCGTTCGGACCCGCACATGGCCGCCCTGAGCCATGGTGGGTTCGATACCTGGAGGACGGGCCGTCAAACGGCCGGGCCAAGCCTAGTGCCCGTCTTGCGGTCGGGGGGTCACGACAATCGGTTCCACGTGACCCCCTGATTGCCGCTTCTCCGCATTGCCACCGGCCGGACCCGCTCCACCCTCGATACGTGTCCCTGCTTGTTCCCGACCGATACCGCATGCACCTCCGCCGGCCTCCGGATGGACACCTGTTTCTGCGGGTCAGCCCTGCGCCGCGCAGCGGCCCTGCCCGGCTTGGCAGGGGGTTTCCGCTGCGTCATGATTGTCGGCAGCGAACGAGGACAGCGCGGGAGGATGATCATGAGCGGCATGCGTTTCGAACCCCGGGAGGGCGTCACTTTTGGCGCACGGGTATCCGGCCTGAAACTGCCTGAACTGGATGATGCCAGCTTTGCCACCCTGGATGATCACTGGCTGGAAACCGGGCTGCTGATCGTCGGCGGCCAGTTCCTCGACCACGGTCAGCAGGTTGTCTTCGCCCAGCGTTTCGGGGACCTGGAATTCAAGCTGGCGGAGATCGGCAACATGCGCCAGGACGGGTCGCTGCGTCCCGACGACGGGTCCGACGACATGATGAAGATCAATCGCGGCAACATGGGCTGGCATCACGACAGCACCTACATGCCGGTGCAGGCCAAGGGCGCGGTGTTCTCGGCGGAGATCGTGCCGGACGAGGGCGGTGCCACCGGCTTCGCGGACATGCGCGCGGCCTACGACGCGCTGGACGATGCAATGAAGGCGCGGCTGGAGGGGCTTCGGGCGCATCATTCGCTCTACCATTCCCAGGCCAAGGTCGGGCACGACGCCAAGCCGGGGAGGGACGGTACCGTCACCTCCGACGACAAGTCGGGCAAGAGCTACGGCGGCTACGGGTTCCACGACGGGCCGGTGTCGATCCGCCCGCTGGTGAAGGTGCATCCGGAGACGGGACGCAGGAACCTGATCATCGGGCGTCATGCCTATGACATCATCGGCATGGACCCCGCCGAATCGGCCGCGCTGTTGCAGGAACTGGTGGATTTCGCCTGCCAGCCGCCGCGCGTCTATCACCACCAGTGGGAAGCCGGCGACGTGGTGATCTGGGACAACCGCCGCCTGATGCACCAGGCAACGCCCTGGCCCTTCACCCAGGCCCGGCGCATGTGGCACAGCCGCATCGCCGGTGATCCGGAGACGGAGGCCTCGCTGGCGGCCTGACCGCGCCTGCGGGCTTCACGTCATCGGCGGGTCGGGCGCAGCCCCTGATTGCCGCGGCGCGGTTTGGCGTTATCCTTCTGCCAAAGCCGTTGCCGCCGTGACCCGGCAGGCGGCGCATGTCCTATGGGGGGAAGCCTGATGTCCGAACTTGCCTGGAAGTCCGCCACGGAACTGGCGACGATGATCCGCGCGCGCCGTATCGGTTCGCGGGAACTGCTGGACCATTACATCGACCGCATCGAACGCCATGACAACCGGATCAACGCGGTCGTGGTGCGGGATTTCGAGCGGGCGCGGGTGGCGGCGGACGCGGCGGATGCGGCCACGGCCCGCGGTGAGTTCGGCGGCCCCCTGCACGGGGTGCCGATGACGGTGAAGGAAAGCTTCGACCTGGCCGGGCTGCCCACCACCTGGGGCGTGCCGGAGATGAAGCAGAACATCCCGACCGCCGACGGCGTGGTGCCACGGCGCCTGAAGGACGCGGGCGCGGTGATCTTCGGCAAGACCAACGTGCCGCTGATGCTGGCCGACTTCCAGAGCTACAACGCGGTCTATGGCACGACGCACAATCCGCATGCCCATGGCCATACGCCCGGCGGGTCGTCGGGTGGCGGCGCGGCGGCGCTGGCGGCGGGGTTCACGGCGCTGGAATTCGGTTCCGACATCGGCGGGTCGATCCGCAACCCGGCGCATTATTCCCGCGGCTGCGGTCACAAGCCGACCCGGGGGGGCGTGCCGATGCCCGGGCATGCCCTGTCCGCGGGGCGCGACCCGCCCGGCACCGCCGGGGGCGCGGCGCGGCCAGGGGCGCACGGCCACCGGGAACCATGGCCGTGCC
>CAJYBQ010000559.1 GCA_913064755.1 uncultured Alphaproteobacteria bacterium | reverse complement strand
AAAGACCAGTGCGGCTGGTTATCCCGTGTGTTGCCAAAGGCATGGTTGCCGCGGGTCATCATGAACACCGATGGTGAGTTGAACGCCGGACTCCGGAAGCAACAGGCGCCTTGGGGCACGAGATTGGGAGCCACGTTTCGCCATGCCCGACAGCGGTCGCCATTTTTCTGACGAACCGGAGACTCATGGCGGGCGCTTGAACCTGCACGAAGTTGTCGATACCGAGGCCGAGGACAGCGGCGAAGGCATCTACCGCGGGGTCGGTGCCGAACTGCGGGCGGAACGCGAACGCTATGGCCTGCTGCTGGCGGAAGTCGGCGAACGCCTGCGTATCCGTACCCCCTACCTGGAAGCCATCGAGGCCGGAAGGTTCGGTGATCTGCCCGGCCGCATCTACGCCATCGGCTTCCTGCGCAGCTATGCCGAGTTCCTGGGTGCGGACGGTGATGTCTGCGTGCAGATGTTCAAGGATGAAGCCGGTTCCGGCGGCCACAGCCGTCGCCTCGAATTCCCCGTGCCCCAGAACGAGAACCGGCGTCCGGGAACGGTGACCCTGCTGATCGCCGTGCTGCTGGGCGCGGCCGTCTATGGGGGCTGGTTCTTCCTGAACGGCCAGGATGAGCAGGTCGTCGACCTGGTCCCCGCCGTGCCCGAACGCATCGCCCGCCAGGTGACGCCGGCGCCGACAGGTCCTTCCCTGGCGCAGGATACCGGGACGGACGGGGTCGCGACGGCGACCGAAAGCCAGCCCGGGCCGTCAGCCACGATCGGTCAGGACAGCGCGGCAACCGGCGGCGTCATGGCAGCGAATGCCGCCGACGCCCGGCCCGGCCTCACCGATGATCGCGCTGCCCCGCTGCCGCTGACTGCTGTCGAGGTGGCAACGGTGAATGCCGATGCGGATACCCCGGCGGCGGCGAGCACATCGCCCGTCCAGGACGGGAACACGGCCGCGGAGACCGTGATCGGAGAAACCGTTTCACGCAGCGGGACCGAAGCAGTCGGTTTCGCGGCAACGCCTGCGGGCGAGACCACGGCAGATGCGGAGACGGAGACGGAGACGGAGACGGATGTACCCGTGGCCGTCGTCGCTGCCATCGGTCCGCCCCCCCTGCCGCCGACCGCGCCGCGCACGGATTACGTGCCTCGGGTCTTCGGTGTCGCCAATACCGACGCGCGGATCGTCATCCGGGCAACCGATCGCGCCCAGATACTGGTGAAACAGGCTGGCGGGCGCACCGTGCTGCCGCATCGCGTCCTGCAGGCGGGGGATGAATACCGCGCGCCCGATCTGGACGGACTGCTGATCCGCAGCGACAACGTCGCCGGCCTGCAACTGGTCGTGGATGGCAAGGAACTGGGTTCCGTCGCGCGCCTCGCCGACAGGCAGAACAACCTGGCCCTTGATGCAGACTGGTTGCTGGCCAACGCCGGCACGCGTTAGCCGGCCCCCTGCCTGCCCCGGCCATCCCGGCCGAGGTCACCCTGGTCGAAACCACCTTGGTCGGACCGGCCAGCCGCCTTGCGACATTCCGCATCCCTTGCCCTCGTCTTTGCCGCCGCCATGTCGTAACAATGCACCGCGAGAATGCACGATGCCTCGGTCGCATTCTCCCCAACGGAAACAAGGAACGGGTCATGAGCGTTCGCCCCTATCGAGATATCTATCGGCGGAAATCACGCCAGATCCGGGTTGGCAACGTGCTGGTTGGCGGCGACGCACCGATTTCCGTCCAGACCATGACGAACACCGTGACATCCGATGTCGAAGGCACCATCGCCCAGGTCAGGGCGGCTGAGGACGCGGGCGCCGACATCGTGCGCATTTCCTGCCCCGACGAGGACGCGACGAAGGCCTTGCGGAAGATCATCGGCGCGGTTTCGGTGCCCATCGTGGCCGACATCCATTTCCACTACAAACGCGCCATCGAGGCGGCGGAGGCCGGGGCGGCCTGCCTGCGCATCAACCCCGGCAACATCGGGTCGCCGGAGCGTGTGCGCGAAGTGGTGAAGGCCGCGCGTGACCATGGCTGCTCCATGCGGATCGGCGTCAATGCCGGCAGCCTGGAGCGTCACCTGCTGGAGAAATACGGGGAGCCCTGCCCCGAAGCGATGGTGGAAAGCGCCCTCGACCACGCGCGCATGCTGGAAGACAACGACTTCCGCGAGTTCAAGATCTCCGTCAAGGCATCGGACGTGTTCCTGTCCGTCGCCGCCTACAACGGCCTGGCGGAGGCCTGCGACTACCCCCTGCACCTGGGCGTCACGGAAGCCGGAGGCATGGTCGGCGGGTCGGTGAAGTCGGCCATCGGCATCGGTTCGCTGCTGTGGGCCGGGATCGGTGACACCATTCGGGTCTCCCTGTCGGCGGACCCGGTGGAAGAGGTCAAGGTCGGCTACGAGATCCTGAAATCCCTCGGCCTGCGCCGCCGCGTCGCGGTGATCGCGACCGAGGAAGTGACGACGCCGATGGCGACCGGACTGCTGCGGCCCGTGGTGCTGCTGCCGCTGGATGCCGCGGCCTGGGACCCCGCGCGACGCCGCCACGTCCTGCTGCACGAGCTCGCACACGTCGCGCGTCGTGATTGCCTGAGCCAGCTCGTCGCGCGCCTCGCGCTCGCCGTCTACTGGTTCCATCCCCTCGCTTGGTACGGAGCCGGCCGCATGCTCGTCGAACGTGAGCGCGCCTGCGGCGACCTCGTGCTGCGCTCCGGCACCGACGGG
>CAJYBQ010000558.1 GCA_913064755.1 uncultured Alphaproteobacteria bacterium | reverse complement strand
TGCCGATGGAAGAAACACTTCTGGTGGTCGTCGGCCGCGGCGCGTCTGATCCGGATGCCAATTCCAATGTGGCCAAGGTCATGCGGATGCTTTGGGAAGGTCTGGGCTTCGGCTGGGGCGAAACGGCGTATTCCGGCGTTACCTTTCCGCTGGTTGAACCGGGTCTCGAACATGCAGCGAAGCTCGGCTACAAGCGGATCGTGGTCTTTCAGTATTTCCTGTTTACCGGCGTATTGGTGCGGCGCATCTATGAATACACCGACCTGGTCGCGGCCCGGCATCCCGATATCGAATTCATCAAGGCGCCTTATCTGAACGACCACCCGATGGTGATCGAGACATTCATGGAGCGCATCGACGAGATCCGCCGTGGCGAGAACAACATGAACTGCCAGCTCTGCAAGTACCGCGAACAGGTGCTCGGCTTCGAGGCCGAGGTCGGCCTGGCGCAGGAAAGCCATCACCATCATGTCGAGGGCATCAACGACAGCGATGGCCATAGCCACGATCACGACCATGGGCACGGACATTCCCACGATCACGATCATAAGCATGACCATTCCCATGACCACGGGCACGATCACAGCCATGGGCACGACCATCATCATCACCCCTATCCGCATGCGGACCACCCGCATGGACCCCGCAGCATGAAATCCGGCAAGTAGGATGCGGCCGCTCACCTATGAGCGTGATCCGGACGCCATCTATCGCCAGTCCTTCGCCACCGTCGCGGCGGAGAGTGATCTGTCAGCCCTGGCACCTTCGATGCACCCGGTCGCGACAAGGCTGATCCACGCTTGCGGCATGGTCGAGATCGCGCCGCTGGTCACCGTGTCCGACGATGCCGTGCAGGCGGGGCTCGCCGCATTGCGGCGGGGTGCGCCGATCCTGTGCGACGCGCGGATGGTGGAGATGGGGATCATCGCGCGTCTGCTGACCGCTGCCGCGACGCATGCGCCTTCGCCGGTGATCACCACCCTGAACGAAGCGGAGGTTCCGGCCCTGGCGCAGCGGATCGGCAATACCCGTTCCGCCGCCGCGGTGGAACTCTGGCGACCGCGTCTGGATGGTGCGATCGTTGTCATCGGCAATGCGCCGACCGCCCTGTTTCACCTGCTCGAACTGCTCGACGAAGGTTGGCCGAAGCCCGCCCTGATCCTCGGCTTCCCGGTGGGCTTCGTCGGTGCGGCCGAATCGAAGGCGGAACTTGTCGCCGATCCGCGTGGCGTCCCCTTCATGACCCTGCGCGGTCGACAGGGGGGCAGCGCCATCGCCGCCGCTGCCGTGAACGCGCTGGCGGTGGAGGCGGCGCGATGACCGTCTGGCTGCACGTGATCGGCGTGGGGGAGGACGGGGCAGACGGGCTCGCCCCCGCCGCCCTGTCGCTGATCCGCGATGCCGACAACGTGTTTGGCGGCGACCGCCATCTCGACCTGCTCCGCCCTTTGCTCGACGGCAAGAAGGTCACGGCCTGGCCGTCGCCGTTTGCGGCGGGTCTGGACCTGCTTGAAACCTGTCGCGGGCGCGCCACCGTTGTACTGGCCAGTGGCGATCCGCTCTGGTTCGGTGTCGGCAGCAGCCTGCTGCGACGTGTTTCAGCCGACGAGATGGCCCTGGTTCCGGCCCCGTCGTCATTCAGCCTGGCCGCGGCGCGCATGGGCTGGGCATTGCAGGACACGACCTGCATCAGCCTGCATGGACGCCCGGTGGCCGCACTTGCCCTGCACCTGGCCCCCGGTGCGCAACTGCTCTGCCTGACCAGCGACGCGACGACCGTTGCAAGCGCCGTGGACGTGCTGAAAGCGCATGGTTTCGGTGACAGCGAGGTGGTTGTGCTGGGGCATCTCGGCGGCCCGGCGGAGAGTCGGCAGCCGATCGACGCGCCATTGTTGCCGGACCTGAACATCCTGGCCATCCGTTGCGTCGCGCAACCCGGTCGCCAGCCCCTGTCGCGGGTTCCGGGTCTGCCCGACGAGGCGTTCGAGCATGACGGCAAGATGACGAAGCGGGAGGTCCGGGCCATGGTGCTGTCGCGGCTGGCCCCGCAACCGGGCCAGCACCTCTGGGACATCGGCGCGGGCTGCGGTTCCGTGGCCGTCGAATGGCTGCGTTCGGGCGACCGCATGCGGGCGACGGGGCTGGAGCCGCATGACGCACGCCGGGCCATGGCGGCGCGCAATGCCCTGCACCTGGGCGTGCCCGGGCTGGACCTGAGGCCTGACACGGCCCCGGACGGCCTGGCCGAACTGGATGCACCGGACGCGATCTTCATCGGCGGTGGCGTGTCCGACCGGGCCGTGGTGGATGCCGCCTGGGCTGCGCTGCCGGTTGGCGGGCGCCTGGTGGCCAATGCGGTGACGGTGGAGGGGCAGATGGTGCTGACCGCCGCGTGGCAGGACCTGGGCGGAGACCTGTCGCGGATCATGCTGGAGCGGGCCGGTCCGGTGGGACAGATGAACGGCTGGCGGGCATCCATGCCGGTGATGCAATGGTCGGTGGTCCGGCCATGACAGGGACTTTCCACGGCGTCGGCGTGGGACCGGGGGACCCGGACCTGATGAGCTTTCGCGCGGCGCGGGTCATCGGCGCGGCGGACGTGGTTGCCTTCATCGGTGCCGATGGTCGTGCCTCCCGCGCCTGCGCCACCGCCGCCGGCGTGATCCCGGCCAAGGCGGAGCGGCTGGGTTTCGACATGCCGATGCGCGCGGCGCCCGATGCCGGG
>CAJYBQ010000557.1 GCA_913064755.1 uncultured Alphaproteobacteria bacterium | reverse complement strand
TATGAAGGCCGCGTGATTTCGCACTATGTCCGCAGCGCCATCCGTAAGGGCCAGGACCTGCCCGGCGCGCCGCCTTTGACCGATCTCCAAATCGAAGCGCTTGATCTCGTGGATAGCATTGCGGCAGAGCCGGACGTCCACTTGGATATGACGTTTGAACCGGGGGATATCCAACTTGTTTGCAATCACGGCATCTACCACAGCCGCACCGCTTACGAAGACTGGCCGAACCCCGCAGATCGCCGTCATCTGCTCCGCCTTTGGCTGGCCTGCACAGACGGGCCGCCATTGCCGGACTGGATGACAGTCGCCTATGAAGGGCAGACCGCAACTGGGCGGCCGAACGGCATCGCCGTCCCAGGCTTCCCGTTTGTCGCTCCCCTGGAAGCAGAATGGACATCCATGACTGACGCTCCCCTGTTCCGGCTGGATGGCCGGGTGGCGCTGTCGCTGCTGGAACGGATCGACAGCAACAACGCGCAGAACGAATTCTACCTGACCGACGTGGTGGCCATTGCTCGCGCGGACGGGCGCGCCTGCGTCGTCGTCGAGGGCGATGAGGAAGAGGTCATGGGCGTCGACAGCCGCGCGAAGCTGGCGGAGGCGGAGGCCGTGGCCCAGCGTCGCCTGCGGGCCGCGGCAATGGCCAACGGTGCGACCCTGATCGCGCCGGAAACCACCTGGTTCTCCACCGATACCGTGTTGGGCCGTGATGTGGTGATCGAACCGCACGTGGTCTTCGGCCCCGGAGTCACGGTGGCTGACAACGTGCGCATCAAGTCGTTCAGCCACCTGGAAGGGGCAACCCTGGCCACGAAGGCCGACATCGGCCCCTATGCCCGCCTGCGCCCCGGCGCGGATGTGCGCGAAGGGGCAAAGATCGGCAACTTCGTCGAGGTGAAGAAGGCGGTGATCGAGGACGGCGCGAAGGTCAATCACCTCAGCTACATCGGTGACGCGCATGTCGGTGCCGGGGCCAACATCGGGGCGGGTACGATCACCTGCAACTACGATGGCTTCATGAAGTATCAGACCAATATCGGCGCCGGTGCATTCATCGGCTCCAACAGTGCGCTGGTCGCGCCGGTGACCATCGGGGACGGTGCCATCGTCGGTGCCGGGTCGACGATTGCCAGGGATGTGCCGGGGGACGCGCTGGTCGTCACCCGCGCAAAGCCCTTGCTGAAGAAGGGCTGGGCAGCGGATTTCCGTGTCAGGCAGGCCGCCGCAAAGGCTGAGCAGAAGAAGAAATAGGGCAGGCTGTCCAGGGCCGGAGCAGCCCCCGTGAAACGAACGATCTGAGGAATTGAGCCATGTGTGGAATTGTTGGTGTCATCGGGAACGACCTGGTCGCTGGTCGCCTGGTGGAGGGACTGCGTCGGCTGGAATATCGCGGCTATGATTCTGCCGGGATCGCGACCCTGGTCGATGGCGGCATCGACCGCCGCCGGGCCGAGGGCAAGCTGGTCAACCTGGAGACCGTGGTCCGGGACCATCCGCTGGATGGCGTGATCGGCATCGGTCACACCCGCTGGGCCACCCATGGTGTGCCGAACGAGACCAATGCGCACCCGCATGCGACCGACAAGGTGGCGCTGGTCCACAATGGCATCATCGAGAACTACCGGGCACTGGCGGCGGAACTGAAGGCCGCCGGGTCGGTCTTTGCATCCGAGACCGACACGGAGATCGTGGCGCATCTGATCACCCGCAACATCAATGACGGCGACACGCCGCAGCAGGCCGTCGCCCGTGCGCTGAAACGGCTGGAGGGGGCCTTTGCGCTGGCCATCATCTTCGCCGGCCATGACGGCATGATGATCGGTGCCCGTCGCGGCAGCCCGCTGGCCGTAGGCTATGGCGACGGGGAGATGTTCCTCGGCTCCGACGCCATGGCGCTGGCGCCGATGACCAGCCGCATCAGCTACCTGGAAGAAGGCGACTATGTTGTCCTGACCAATGATGGCGGCACCTTCTACGACGCCGACGACAACGAGGTGAAGCGCGAGATCAAGCAGTCGGCGATTTCCGGCGCGATGATCGGCAAGGGCAACCATCGCCACTTCATGATGAAGGAGATCTTCGAACAGCCGGCGGTCATCGGCGACACGCTGCACAGCTATCTCAACCAGGCGACGGGCGAGATCCACATGCCGCCGATGCCGTTCGACATGGCGACCGTGACCAAGGTGACGATCATCGCCTGCGGCACGTCGTTCTACGCGGCGATGGTGGCGAAATACTGGTTCGAAAGCGTGGCCCGGCTGCCGGTCGAGGTCGATGTGGCCTCCGAATTCCGCTATCGCGATTCGCCGCTGCCGGCGGGCGGCTTGGCCATCTTCATCTCCCAGTCGGGGGAGACGGCGGATACCTTTGCCGCCCTGCAGTATGCCAAGGCAAACGGCCAGCACATCGCGGCCATCGTGAACGTGCCGGAAAGCTCCATCGCGCGCGAATCCGACCTGGTGCTGCCGACCCTGGCCGGACCCGAGATCGGCGTGGCCTCCACCAAGGCCTTCACCTGCCAGCTGGTGACCCTGGCCTGCCTGGTGATCGCCACCGCCCGCGCCCGTGGCGCCATCGACAAGGCGGAGGAGAGGCGCCTGTCCACGGCAATCGCCCATGTGCCCGCAATGGCCGCCGAGGTGCTGAACCACGACGACACCATCCGCGCCCTGGCGCACGACATCTTCGAAGCCCGCGACGTGCTCTACCTCGGGCGCGGC
>CAJYBQ010000556.1 GCA_913064755.1 uncultured Alphaproteobacteria bacterium | reverse complement strand
CGCTGCTGGGGGACAGGGACTGGCTGATGGGGGCCGAACCAACCACGGTCGATGCCACGGGCGTTGCCTTCATGGCCAGCGCCCTGGTGCCGGACCTTGCCAGCCCACTGAAGGATGCCCTGAAACAGCACCCCAACCTTGTTGCCTACGTGGAACGGGGGCGACAGCGCTGGTACCCGGAATGGCCTGCCTGGGGTTAGGACAGCAGCAAGATCGGTGCAGACATGCGAAAGCGCCCGGCCATGGGCCAGGCGCCATACGCAACGATCAGATCGGAAGGTGGCTGTCGCTCAGGCTTCGGCGGTTGCCGGGGCCGCGCTCTCGACGCGGGCCTTGGCGATCTCGCGCTTCAGCTTGCGGGCACCGTCGGACAGCTTGGCGTCGGACTGCTTCAGGATGAAGTTGTCCAGGCCATTGTTGTGATCGACGGAGCGCAGCGCGGCGGCGGAAATCCGCAGCGACACGGAACGGCCCAGCGCTTCCGACATCAGCTTCGTGTGCCGAACGTTCGGCAGGAAGCGTCGGTTGCTCTTGATGTTGGAGTGGCTGACATTGTGCCCGGTCTGCACACCCTTGCCGGTAAGCTCACAGCGTCGTGCCATGGTGTTTCTCCCGCATTTGCGGCCAATCAGGCCGCGCATCATTGTAAATGGATCGGCACCACGTTGGTGGGCCGGAGCGCGGGTGTTTAGCGGTTTCCCGCCACCCGGTCAAGCACAGCCGCCGACCGGAACCGGGTAGAGCCAGCGCAGAGCATTTGATACCGGCGCACAAAGCCAACACAATGGGGGCAGCAATCACCCTGGGGAGGGACCGGTGAACGCCGGAACTGAATCATGACATCTGACAAGATATTGAAGAACCAGCAGGATCAGGCAACGGACAGGCCGGAACTGGACGTGGTCGTGGTGGGTGCCGGGTTTGCCGGCATGTTCCTGCTGCATCGACTGCGCGGCCTGGGCTTTCGCGTGAAAGTGCTGGAGGCCGGGTCGGATGTTGGCGGCACCTGGTACTGGAACCGCTATCCCGGCGCGCGCTGCGACGTCGAGAGCATGCAGTATTCCTATCAGTTCTCGGAGGAACTGCAGCAGGACTGGGACTGGACGGAGCGCTATGCGACGCAGCCCGAGATCATCCGCTACGCCCACCATGTCGCCGAACGCTTCGACCTGCGGCGCGACATGCAGTTCAACAGCCGCGTCACGGCTGCGCATCACGATGATGCGAAACGGGTCTGGCGGGTAACGACGGAGCATGGCGACAGCCTGACCGCGCGCTGGTTCGTGATGGCGACCGGGTGCCTGTCCTCTGCCAACATGCCCGATATTCCGGGCGTGGATGATTTCGGCGGCGCGATCTATCACACCGGGCAATGGCCGCATGAAGGCGTGGACTTCACGGGCAAGCGGGTGGCCGTGATCGGCACCGGATCGTCGGCGATGCAGTCGATACCGATCATCGCCGAGCAGGCGGCGGCGCTGACCGTGTTCCAGCGTACTGCCAACTATGCCATTCCCGCCCGCAACCAGCCCCTTGATCCCGACGTGGTGGCCGAAACCAAGGCGCATTACCCCGAGATGCGGGCCGAGGCACGGAAGATGCCTGCCGGAATCCTGTTCAAGCCCAACGACGTGTCCGCCAGGGCGGTTGATGACGCGGAACGCAAGGCCCGGTTCGAACATCGCTGGCAAAAGGGCGGGCTGACGTTCCTCGGCGCGTTCAACGACCTGCTGCTGGACGCCGAATCAAACCGGTACGCCGCCGATTTCGTCCGCGACAAGATCCGCGCGACCGTTGACGATCCGGCCGTGGCGGAGTTGCTGTGTCCGACGAACATCATCGGCTGCAAGCGGCTGTGCGTGGACACCAACTACTACCAGACCTTCAACCGCCCCAACGTCCGCCTGGTCGACATCAGCAGCGCGCCCATCGAGGCGATCACACCGGACGGGCTGCGGACCGCAGACGCGGATTTCGAATTCGACTGCATTGTCTTCGCCACCGGTTTCGATGCCATGACCGGGTCCCTGTTGCGGGTCGACATCCGGGGCAGCGGCGGCCGCACCCTGGCCGACAAGTGGGCCGAGGGGCCGAAGACATACCTCGGCCTGATGACTGCCGGGTTCCCCAACATGTTCATGGTGACCGGCCCCGGCAGCCCGTCCGTGCTGACCAACATGCTGCCGTCGATCGAACAGCATGCCGAGTTCATTGCCGGGTGCGTGAAGCATGCCGCGGAGAACGAGCTGACCCGCATGGAAGCAGAGGAAGAGGCCGAGGAAGCCTGGGTGGCCCACGGCGACCAGGTCGCGGGCCTGACCCTGCGGTCAACCTGCAGTTCCTGGTACATCGGCGCCAACATCCCGGGCAAACCGAGGGTGTTCATGCCCTATATCGGCGGCTTCCCGGCCTACCTGGAGAAATGCGCCGACGTGGTGGCCAGGGGATATGACGGCTATTCCACCGTCATCCCGCTGAATGTCTTTCTCAGCGACACATCGCTGATCGACACGCACTGGAATGATGAACCACTCACGCGCGAACCTGGCGGGCCGGTAAGACTGGTCATTCCCCGGCTTTATTTCTGGAAAAGCCTGAAATGGCTTCACAGGCAGACATTCATGACCACATAACAGCCTGGCTAACTGGAAGCGATGGGATCCCATCCGGAGGTCATTCCGTGTAAGGCATAGAGATATGAATAAGCAGCAGGTCATTACGGGCGCGG
>CAJYBQ010000555.1 GCA_913064755.1 uncultured Alphaproteobacteria bacterium | reverse complement strand
TGGTGGGTAGGGGTATCACGGGGCTGTGCCGCGTGTGCGGCGCGGTCACCGCCATCGATCCGCCGCGCGCTAGTGCCCTGGGTGTCGGGCACCAGCCGACCGATACCCCGGAAGTGAGGCGTGTCGCGCTGGGCTTCGATGAACGGGTGCCGGCGCGGTTCAAGGAGAACCTGGCGCAGGCGAAGGCGGCATCATGACCAGGATAGGCATCGTTGGTGCCGGTGCGATCGGGGGCGTGATCGGCGCACGCCTGGCCCATGCCGGAGATGTCGAGGTCTCGGCCCTTGCGCGCGGTGACACGCTGGCGGCATTGCGCCGGCACGGGTGGCGCCTGAAGACGGCCGACGGCCAGGTCACGGCGCCCGTGACCGCGAGCCAGTCCGCCGAAGAGCTGGGGCCGCAGGACATCCTGTTCATCACGGTCAAGGCACCGGCGCTGGGCGCGCTGGCGCGATCGCTGGCCCCCATGATCACCCCGGACACGATCATCGTTCCGGCCATGAACGGCATTCCCTGGTGGTTCTGCCGGAACCTGCCCGTGCTGGGTGACAGCCCGCCGGAAAGCGTCGATCCCGGTGGGCGGATTTCCGCGGCACTGCCGATGCAGGCCGTCCTGGGGTGCGTGGTGCATGGCAGCGCCCGCCGTGTCGAACCCGGTGTCGTGGAAGAGGTGATGTGGCACCAGATGCTGCTGGGTGAGCCGTCGGGCGGGGAGAGCGACCGTGCGAAGCGCCTTGCGGAGATGCTGAACCACGCCGGCTGCACCACCGGTATCTCCACCGATATCCGCACCGAGACCTGGTACAAGTTGTGGGGCAACCTGACGATGAACCCGGTCAGCGCCATCACCGGTGCGACCATCGAACAGATACTGGACGACCCGCTGGTTCGCGACCTGTGTTCCGGTGCCATGCGCGAAGCACAGATGATCGGTGACCGCCTGGGCTGCCCGATCGCGCAGAGTCCGGAAGACCGGCATCAGGTCACGGCGAGACTGGGTGCCTTCAAGACGTCGATGCTGCAGGATGCGGAGGCGGGCCGGGAGCTGGAACTGGACGCCATCGTCACCGCCGTGCACGAGATCGGTCGCAGGCTGGGTGTCGAGACGCCGATGATCGACGCCATCCTGGGCCTTGCACGCCTGTTCGGACGCGTTCGCGGCATCTATCCGGCGGCTGGTTGAGCCGCTGCGGCCCAGCATCGGGCGGTCAGAAGGCAAGGGGGAGCGACGGCGATGGGCAAGGTGCTATTCATTCCACATGGCGGTGGTCCGCTGCCCGTGCTGGGCGATCCCGGATATGCGCGGCTGGCGAGCGCCCTGAAGGCACAGGGTGAGGCACTCGCCGGGGCCCGGGCGATCATCGTCGTCACGGCGCATTGGGAGACGCCGCAACCCTGCCTGACCAGCGCCGCACGACCCGGCATGCTCTACGATTACTACGGGTTCCCGGAGGCGGCCTACCGGCTCTGCTATCCCGCGCCCGGTGCCCCGGACCTGGCGGAAACCGTGGCCGCTGCTCTGACCGTGGCCGGTTTCAGTCCGGAACTGGATGCAACGCGCGGCTATGACCACGGGACCTTCGTGCCGATGCTGCTGATGCGGCCCGCCGCCGACATCCCCATTCTGCAGATGTCCCTGCTGGCATCGCTGGATGCAGCGGAACACGTCGCGCTGGGGTGTGCGCTCGCCGGGGCGCTGGGGGACGACATCGTCCTCGTCGGGTCCGGCTTCAGCTTTCACAACATCCCGGCCCTGATCGGCCGCCTGTCCCCGGGGGACGCGGCAAAGGGGCAGGCGCAGGCCGCCGCCTTTCATCACTGGATGGACAAGGTCATCTGCGATCCCGGGCTGACCGCCGGTCAGCGGGAACGGGAACTGGTGGCATGGGCCAGCGCGCCGGGTGCCCGGTTCTGCCACCCCCGGGAGGAACACCTGCTGCCCCTGCATGTCTGCCTCGGTGCCGCGCAGGCCGCCGGCCTGTCCGCAGGCCAGTTCTTCGCCGAACCGGTGAAGGGCTATCAGACGTCGGGTTACATCTGGCGGTAGTGACCTGTCGCGATATCCGCCCGGCGGTCTATTCGGACTGGATCAGGCGATCGGCCCTGACGGCGGCGGACGTGCGATTGTCGACGCCCATCTTCTGAAAGACCTGCTCCAGGTGCTTGTTCACGGTGCGGGCACTGAGTTTCAGGATGTCGCCGATGTCCCGGTTCGTCTTGCCCAGCGAGAGCCAGAACAGGACCTCGCTTTCCCGTCCGGTCAGGCCGAAGGCCTTGGCGAGGCGTTCCTCGTTGCTGGTCCTTCGCGCGGGCGAGACCTTGATCATGACCTCCCCGGCCGATCCGTAGCCGATGATCCGCATCTCGACGTCGGCATGCCGGAAGGGTTCAAGGTCCGACAGGGGGCGTCCGGCGGCCTCCGTCAGCCAGGCCGTGAACGCCGAAGGTGGCGACTTCCCGATGCCGTCCGCGAACCGGTCGTCGACCAGTTCCCTTGCGCGTGGCGAACCCCACAGCAGATGCCCCTGGGGGTCACAAGCCAACAGGGCCGGGCCCGAGAGGTCGAGCGCGGCCCGCGCACTCTGGATGAGCTTCGCGTTCATGATGTGGACCGTCATGCGGGCGATGAGGTCCTCGCCCTGCCGCGCCTTGGTGATGGAGCCCCCGCCACCCCATTCACGCCCCTCCAGGCTATGCCCCGGCTCCGTTCTGCCCGTCCTGTGGATGACCGGCGCG
>CAJYBQ010000554.1 GCA_913064755.1 uncultured Alphaproteobacteria bacterium | reverse complement strand
CCACCGCCCCCCGCGACTCACACTCCTCCCCTCCCCGCCGCTCTTCCGATCTTATGACGCGCAACTGGAACTGTTCGAACCCGGACTGCGTGATGCCGATGTCGCGCCCGTGCTGGACGACCTGGGGCGCTGGTTGCCCGACATGGTGCAGCAGATCATCGACACCCAGTCCACGCGCCCGACCCCGGTGCAACCGGTGGGACCGTTCCCGGAGGCCACGCAGAAGGCCCTGGGCGAAGGCTTCATGCGCGCACTCGGCTTCGACTTCAGTCGCGGGCGACTGGATGCCAGCGTGCATCCCTTCACCGGTGGCATTCCGGACGACAGCCGTCTCACGACCCGCTACACCAGTGACGGCTTTGCCGAAGCGATGATGGGTATCCTGCATGAGACGGGACACGCGCTCTACGAACAGGGCCTGCCCGCCGATCGTCGCGCCCGGCTGGTGGGGCGTTCCGGTGGCATGGCCTTGCACGAGAGCCAGTCGCTGATCATCGAGATGCAGCTGTGTCGCGGGCCGGCGTTCCTGGATTACGCCCTGCCGCTGATCCGGGAAGCCCTTGGTGATCAACCGGCACTGGAAAGCGGCAATTTCAATGCCCTGACCACCCGGGTCGAGCGGGGTCGGATTCGCGTCGATGCGGACGAGGCGACCTATCCGCTCCACGTCATCCTGCGCCATCGGCTCGAGCGGAAGCTTCTGTCGGGCGACCTCGCCGTCGCCGATCTGCCGGGCGCATGGAACGACACGATGGAATCGCTGATCGGCATCCGCCCCGCCGACGACCGCGATGGCTGCCTGCAGGACATCCACTGGATGGACGGCGCCATCGGGTATTTCCCCACCTACACGCTCGGTGCCCTGGCCGCCGCGCAGCTCATGGCGGCGATGCGCGGGCAGATTGCCGACCTGGACGCCCGGGTCCGTGCCGGTGACTTCGGTGCCCTGCTGGAATGGTTGCGCCACAACGTGCACCGGCGCGGGCTGGAGGCCACCACGGGCGAGATCATCCGGGACGCTACCGGCGCGCCGCTTTCAGCAGACGCCTTCCGCGCCCACCTGGCTGCTCGTTACCTCGGCTGAACAGGCGCGGGACCGACCCTGCCCTGCCCGCCAGCGCTTCCCCCGCGACGAAGGGGGGAAGCGGGTTGACCGGTCGCACGGTTTCAGAGGCGCGGCATCACCTGTTCCGCGAATTCGCGGAAGTTTTCCCGCATCATGGCGCGTGGCGGCAACAGGGTGACTTCCTTCAGCCCGGCGGCGGCGAGCTGTCCGATACGCTCGACGATCTCGTCGGGTTCCCCGACCAGGCCACCGGCGATGCGGATCATGTCGGGCGTGATGAAACGGCGTTCTTCCGGCGGGCAGAACGCGCAATGCCCGCGATGCAGCATCTGGTGGCGGCGTTCGGCCGGCATGGTGGTCTCGACATAGGTCCGATAGTCCTCCCACACCCCGCGCACCCGGGATGAAACGAAGTCATCGCGCCCCCATTCCTGGTAGAGCTCGTACCAGTAGTGCAGCGTCGAAACGACCGCCGAATCGACGTGATCGATCACCCGTTCGCTGGCCAGTGTTTCACCCGGGCGCATGACGCAGGCGAAGGTCAGGGCAGCCGTGTGGAAATCATCGGTCACTTCCCGCCCCGGCTCTGCCGCACCTTCGCGAATGATGTCCAGGTTGCGTGCCAGAACCCCCAGCGGTTCGTTTCCGGCACAGATCCGGCCATCGCCGTAAGCGCCCGCTGCGCGCAGCGCCTTCGGTCCGTTGGCGCCCACGTATATCGGCACCGGATCATCCAGGTTGAGGCATTCCAGTTCCCGGTCGAGGAACCGGATGGGGCGGACCTCCCCGTTCAGTTCATGCTCCACCTCCTCGCCCTGCAGGAGGCCGCGCAGCACCCGCAGGTAATCGCGGAATGCCTTCGCCTTGACGGGCCGGGCACCCATGATCCGCATGGCGGTATGCCCGGTGCCGATTCCCAGGAAGGTCCTGCCGGGTGCGAGCCTGTTGATGGAGGCGATGGAATGCGCCGTCACCGGGGCAAGCCGCGTGCCTGCGATCGCCACCCCGGTGCCCAGACGGATACGGCTGGTGTGATGCGCTGCCAGTGCGAGGCAAACGAAGACGTCTGAAGCGATGAGCTGCGAGTCGACCATCCACGCCTGGTCGAACCCCATTTGCTCGGCGAGCACAGTGTGCCGCCAACTGTTGTCGACGTGCGACTGAAAGCCCACTCCGAATTCCATATGCGCTCAACCTCATGGCTTGTGTGCAACGGATCGTCATTCTGACCTGGTCGGTGCGTTGACGACGATGTTTGGTCGTCGCGTTGTTTCGTGACAACCCGGGCAAACATGCTAAACGATTGGTTAGCGGCGGAGCGTTTTTCAATGCGTCTGAGGCGAGGTTTAGTCGGCCCAGAAAAAGAAACGGGCTCGATCGGACAAGGGGATAACTGCCGAATCGAGCCCGCCAAAGCCCCGGTTGGAGCGGAGGAGTGCGGTGTCTGTCGCCCTCTCGTGCAACAAGCGGGCGAGAACGGTTGCTTATTTCTGGGTGATGACCCACCCGTTGTACTCACCACCTCCTTCGCGATGGAACGCGTACTCTTGCTCAGGGAGCGGCTTTTTGTCTTTCCCCATGTGAGCGGTGGTTTTATACACGTCCCAGCAGTGCTCATGGCCAGACCACATGGTGTCGAGTTGCTGGCAGTAGACGAACGACAATTCTTCGT
>CAJYBQ010000553.1 GCA_913064755.1 uncultured Alphaproteobacteria bacterium | reverse complement strand
CCAGGGGGACGGCGGGTCGGGCGGCGCGGCCGTGGGTTGCGGCGGCATGTCCTGCATCGCGTTCTGAGCACCGCCGGCGGAGAAATTGCCCCCTGCCCCGCGCAGCACCACGACATGGACCAGCGCGTCATCGCGCGCACGGTCCAGCACGTCGCCGATCTCCCGCATCATCGGATGCGTCAGCGCATTGCGTGCCGCCGGTCGATTGAAGGTCACGTGCAGACGCGTGCCACGGCGTTCTGCCAGGATATCCCGGTATGCCGGATAGTTTCCGTCAGCCAAATCGCAGGCCCTCCCCGCCGACGATAACAGCATCGCGGGGCAGAATCGGCAACCGGGCTAAACGTCAGTGCGCGGGTGGCTCGAACGCATAGCCAGCGGAGCGGACGGTGCGGATCACGTCCGCCCCCTTGCCCACGTTCACGGCCTGGCGCAGACGGCGGATATGAACGTCGACCGTGCGTTCCTCGATCTCGGCCTCGTTGCCCCAGACCGCGTCCAGCAACTGCGACCGCGAAAGGACACGCCCCGGATGCTCCATGAAATGGCGCAGCATGCGGAACTCGGTCGGTCCCAGGTGCAGGGGCTGGCCGTCGCGGGTGACGCGGTGCGCCGTCAGATCCATTTCCAGGTCACCGCGGACGATCTGTTCCTCGGTCAGGATCGGACGCAACCGCCGCAGCACGGCCTTCACGCGGGCGATCAGCTCGTTGGTCGAGAACGGCTTGGCCACGTAGTCGTCGGCCCCGGCGTCGAGACCGCGAATGCGGTCCTCTTCCTCCCCCCGCGCGGTCAGCATGATCACGGGCAGGTTCCGCGTCGCCGCGCGATGGCGGATTTCCTTGCAGACCTGCAGGCCGGACATGTTCGGCATCATCCAGTCGAGGATCACCAGGTCGGGCAGTTCCTCGTCCAGGTGCATCATGACCTCGCCGCCGTCATCGACGGTGGTCACCCGGAAGCCACCCGCTTCGAGATTGTAGCTGAGGGTGGCCAGCAGGGCCGGTTCGTCTTCGGCTATCAGTACCTGGGCCTGCATGGTTCACTCACGCATTCGGGTCGGTCAGGGGCACGTCGGTCGTGCTAGTCACATCGCGCTTCGGGCGCTCCTGCTCCATCCGTTCGCCACGGGCGACGAAATGGATCGTCTCCGCCACGTTCGTCTCCAGGTCGCCCATGCGCTCGATATTCTTCGCGACGAACAGCAGGTGCGTCGCGGCGCTGATGTTGCGCGGGTCTTCCATCATGTAGGTCAGCAGTTCGCGGAACAGGCTGTTGTAGCTCTCGTCGACTTCCGCATCCTGGGCCCAGATGGCCTCTGCCATGGTCGCATCGCGCGTGACGAAGGCCTTCAGCACGCTGTCCAGCATGCGCTGGACCAGCTCGGCCATGCGCGGGATCGAACTGGTCGCGCGGATGGGCGGTGACTGGTTCACCACCAGCGTCCGCTTGGCGATGTTCTTGGCGTAGTCGCCGAACCGTTCCAGGTCACCGGCGATCTTGATCACGGAAACGATGATCCGCATATCGCCCGCCATCGGCTGGCGCAGCGCGAGGGTCCGAACGGCCAGGTCGTTGATCCGCTCCTCGATCTGGTCGATCTCCCGGTCCGCCGCGATCAGGTTCTCGGCGGATTCACTGTCACGCCTGGCCATGGCCCGGATGGCGCCGGAAAGCTGAATCTCTGCGCGCCCGCCCATTTCCAGCACCAGGTTGTTGAGCTGTTCCAGCTCATCCTCGTAGGCCGACATGATGTGCGGCGCGCCGTTGCTTTCATTGGTGACCATTTTTCCTGCCTCCAGCAGATTGCCGCACGTCAGCCGATACGGCCCGTGATGTAGCTTTCGGTACGCTTGTCCTTCGGCGCGGTGAAGATCGCGTCGGTGGAGCCGAATTCAACGAGATTGCCCAGGTGGAAGAACGCCGTCCGCTGCGAGACCCGCGCCGCCTGCTGCATCGAAGGGGTCACGATCACGATCGTGTAGTTTTCCCGCAGGTCGTCGATCAGTTCCTCGATGCGCGCCGTGGCAATGGGGTCCAGTGCCGAACAGGGTTCATCCATCAGGATGACGTCCGGGCGCACCGCGATGGCCCGGGCGATGCAGAGACGCTGCTGCTGCCCTCCCGACAGGCCGGTTCCCGGTTCGTTGAGGCGGTCGGAAACCTCGCCCCAGAGACCCGCCCTGACCAGGCTGTCATGCACGATCTCCTCCAGGTCCGCGCGCTTCTCGGCAATGCCGTGAATGCGGGGGCCATAGGCCACATTGTCGAAGATCGACTTCGGGAACGGGTTCGGTTTCTGGAACACCATGCCGATGCGCGCGCGCAACTGCACCACGTCCACCGACCGGTCGTAGATATCGTCACCGTCCAGCAGGATGCGACCGGTGACCTTGCAGCCGTCGATCACGTCGTTCATCCGGTTGATGCAGCGCAGGAACGTCGACTTGCCACAGCCCGACGGACCGATCAGGGCGGTCACCTGGTTCTGCTTGATGTCCAGGTCGACATCGAACAGCGCCTGCTTCGTGCCGTAGTGGACATTCACGCCATCGGCGACGATAGCAGTGCGCAACATGCCCTCGGCGGGCAGCGTATCAGCCTTGATCATCAATCCATTCCCTACCAACGGCGCTCGAAGCTCTTGCGCAGCATGACCGCGCTCAGGTTCATCCCCCCCAGGAACCGCAGAAGGACAATGATCCCCGCCGATGTCCGTTCAACAACGCACCGCTCCGGGCTGCCCGGC
>CAJYBQ010000552.1 GCA_913064755.1 uncultured Alphaproteobacteria bacterium | reverse complement strand
GAGGCGGGGGCTGGCCACGGAGGATGCACTCTGGCCTGTGGGCGTGCGCGAGGGACCGGGCGTCGGGGGGAGCGCCGCCAGGCCGGGCGGGAAACGCCAGGGCGTGGCCAGCCTGCCGGCAGCGGCAGCCGAGGCGGCGGCGCTGGGTATCCCGGCGATCGCGCTGTTTCCGGCGCTCGATCCGGCCAAGAAGGATGCCGAGGGCAGCGACGCCATCCATCCCGACAATGTCGTCTGCCGCGCCATCCGCGCCGTCAAGGCGGAGGTGCCTGAAATCGGCATCCTCTGCGATGCCGCGCTGGACCCCTATACCTCCCATGGCCATGACGGCGTCATCCGCGACGACTACGTCGCCAATGATGAAACGGTGGACATCCTGGTTCGCCAGTCGCTCAACCAGGTGGAGGCCGGGGCCGACATCATCTCCCCGTCCGACATGATGGACGGGCGCGTCGGCGCCATCCGCGAGGCGCTGGAGGCCGAGGGGCATGTCAACACGATGATCATGTCCTATGCCGCCAAGTATGCCTCCGCCTTCTACGGCCCGTTCCGTGACGCCATCGGCTCGCAGGCCAACCTGGGCAAGGCCAGCAAGGCGACCTACCAGATGAACCCGGCCAACGGGGATGAGGCCATGCGGGAAGTCGCGCTCGACATCGCCGAGGGCGCGGACATGGTCATGGTGAAACCGGGCATGCCGTACCTCGATCTCTGCTACCGCGTGAAATCGACCTTCGGGGTGCCGACCTTCGCCTACCAGGTGTCCGGTGAATACGCGATGCTGCAGGCCGCGGCGGGCAATGGCTGGCTCGACCTGGACCGGGTGATGCTTGAAAGCCTGCTCGGTTTCAAGCGCGCGGGCTGTGACGGCGTGCTGACCTATTTCGCCGTCGAGGCGGCGCGGAAACTGAAAGAGCTTTCCTGACCATGGCTCTCGCGCCCTCCGAACGTGGTGGCCCGCTGACCGGCATCACCGTCATCGACCTGACCCGGGTCCTCGCGGGTCCCTACTGCACCCTGATGCTTGCCGAACTGGGGGCAAGGGTGATCAAGGTGGAGGAACCGGGCGTCGGGGACATCAGCCGCTCCATCGGTCCGTTCCTGAATGGCAAGTCGGCCTATTTCATCAGCCTGAACCGCGACAAGGAAAGCATCGCCCTGAACCTGAAGCTGGATGCCGACCGGGCGATCTTCGAGCAGTTGCTGGACCAGGCCGACGTGCTGGTGGAGAACTTTCGCCCCGGCACGATGGAAAAGCTCGGCTATGGCTGGGAGACATTGCACAAGCGCTGGCCGGCACTGATCTTTGCCGCCGCCAGCGGCTTCGGCCAGACCGGCCCCTACGCCAAGCGTCCTGCCTACGACATGGTGGTGCAGGGCATGGGCGGGGTGATGAGCCTGACCGGCCACCCCGGCGGTCCGCCGACCCGGGTCGGTTCATCCATCGGCGACCTGGCTGCGGGCATGTTTGCCGCCGCCGGGATCAACGCATCCCTGTTCGAACGCAGTCGCACCGGCCGGGGGGTGATGGTCGATATCGGCATGCTGGACGCCCAGGTCGCCCTGCTGGAAAACGCCATCGTGCGATATACCGCGACGGGCAACGTCCCCGGCCCCCTGGGCGCGCGTCACCCGTCGATCGCCCCCTTTGCAGCCTTCACCAGCAAGGATGGCCACATCATCGTCGCCTGCGGCACCAACAAGGCCTTCCTGGACCTGGCCGATGCACTGGGCACGCCGGAACTGGGCCGCGATCCGCGCTTCGACACGCCGACCATCCGGGTCGAGAACGTGGACCAGTTGCAGATCGTCCTCGACGATCTGTTCGCCACCAGGACCACGGCGGAATGGCTGGTGATCCTGGAGGCCCGGGGATTGCCCTGCGGCCCGATCAACGATGTGGCGCAGGTCATGGCGGATCCGCAGGTCGCCGCCCGCAACATGATCGTCCACACGGAAGACCCGGTGGCGGGCCACGTGCAGATGGGGGGCAACCCGATCAAGATTTCCGGCCACCCCGACGGCACGCTGCGGCGCCACGCACCGAACCTGGACGAGAACCGGGAAGCCCTGCTGGCCGAACTGGCGATGCAGGCAGGATAACGACACCGAGACAGGTACAGGGAAAACGACCATGGAATGGCTGACCGAGCAGAAGATCCCCATCGGCAAGGCAGCCAAGACGGTTGTCGAATGGATCACCGACAATTTCGCCTGGTGGTTCGACGCCTTTTCCATCGGCATGGAAACCGCCATCGACGGCCTGCTGTGGCTGCTGCAGGCACCGCATCCCTTCATCATCGTCATTCTGGTGTCCGTGCTGGCCTGGTTCCTGAAGCGGTCCATCGGCTTCACGGTCTTCGTCGGCCTGTCGCTGCTGCTGATCATCAACCAGGGATACTGGGAGGAGACCACCGAGACCCTGGCGCTGGTGCTGTCCGCCGCCGTGGTCTGCATGGTTGTCGGTGTCCCCATCGGCGTTGCGGCGGCGCACCGGCCCTGGCTTTTCCGGCTGCTGCGCCCGGTCCTGGACCTGATGCAGACGATCCCGACCTCCGTCTACCTGATCCCGGCCCTGATCCTGTTCGGGCTGGGCTCGGTGCCCGGGCTGCACGCAACGGTCCTCTTTGCCATTCCCGCCCCGATCCGCCTGCCCCACCTGGGTTCCTCCTCGCCACCCCAGCCGTCGCCCGAGGCCCGGCACGCCTCACGCCTCACTGGCTGCCAGTTCGTCCGGTCGGTGCACCTTCCT
>CAJYBQ010000551.1 GCA_913064755.1 uncultured Alphaproteobacteria bacterium | reverse complement strand
CCAGGTACTGCCAACCGACCGGCGGGTCGCGGCAATGCGGAACCCGGGGATTCCAGCCCGTGGAATGGACTGATCAGGGCATCGTCCTCTCCGCCCGTCGGCTGGGGGAAGGCAGTGCCATCGTCACGTTGCTGACCGAGGCGCAGGGCCGCCACGCCGGACTGGTGCGTGGTGCCGGTGGCAAGCGGTCCCGTGGCATGATCATGCTGGGCAACACCGTGCATGCCACGTGGCGGGCACGACTGGCCGACCACCTGGGCACCATGCGGCTGGAACCCGCCGTCAGCCGCACCAGCGCCGTGCTGGACGATCCCGTGCGCCTGGCGGCACTGGCCAGCGCCGCCACCCTGCTGGCAGGCGGCCTGCCGGAGCGGGAGGCCCACCCGGTGCTGTTCCGCGCCACCACCATCCTGTTCGACGCCATTGCCGCCGCCACGGACGACTGGGTGGAGGCCTATTTCGGCTGGGAACTCGGGTTGCTGTCGGAACTGGGGTTCGGCCTCGACCTCAGCCGGTGCGCGGGCAGCGGGGTTGCGGACAATCTCGGCTACGTCTCGCCGAAATCCGCGCGGGCCGTGTCGCTGGACGCGGGGCAACCCTATGCGGAGAAACTGCTGCCCCTGCCGCGCTTCCTGGTGGGGCAGCGCGGGCGGCCGGTGGCGAATCACCCCGGCACCGACTGGGCCGATGCCGCACGCCTGACCGGTCACTTCCTGGAACGTCACGTGTTCCCCCGCGAAGACGGGGGCTTGCCCGCCGCAAGAGGACGATTTGTTGAGTTGCTCTTGCGAAAGAACACTACATCTGGTGTCTTGCCGGGGTAAGATGGATCATCCCATCGACGTTGACGACCACCCGCCGACGTTGCACCGACCCGCCGCCCGGAAATTCAGGAACACGCGACACCATGAGCGAGCTTTCACCGCCCGATAAAGAGAACGTCATACCGGTGCCGCTCAGCGAGGCACTGAGCGAACGCTACCTCGCCTATGCGCTGTCCACCATCATGTCGCGGTCGTTGCCGGATGTGCGTGACGGCCTGAAACCGGTTCACCGGCGGCTGCTCTATGCCATGCGGCTGCTGCGGCTCGACCCGGATGCCGGATTCAAGAAATGCGCCCGCATCGTCGGCGACGTGATGGGCAAGTTCCATCCCCATGGTGACCAGGCGATCTATGACGCGCTGGTCCGGCTGGCACAGGATTTCGCTGTCCGCTATCCGCTGGTGGAAGGCCAGGGCAACTTCGGCAACGTCGATGGCGATAACGCCGCCGCCATGCGGTACACGGAAGCTCGCCTGACCCGTATCGCCGAACGCCTGCTGGAAGGCATCGACGAGGATGCGGTCGATTTCCAGGGCACCTACGACGGGGAGGAAAGCGAGCCGCTGGTCCTGCCCGCCGCCTTCCCCAACCTGCTGGCCAACGGGGCCGCCGGGATTGCCGTGGGCATGGCCACCAACATTCCGCCGCACAATGCGGTCGAGATCTGCGACGCGCTGCTCTGGATGCTGAAACGCCGTCCGAACGTTGCCGCGGACGAGACCGAGGAAGACAGGGGCAAGCGGATCGCGCGCTGGCACAACAGCCTGATGCGCTGCATGCCCGGTCCCGACTTTCCGACCGGCGGCATCATCGTCACCGACCCGGAGGTGATCTCCGATGCCTATCTGACCGGTCGCGGCGGCGTGCGCCTGCGTGCCCGTTGGGAGAAGGAACCCACCGGCCACGGCATGTACCAGATCCGCGTCCACGAACTGCCCTACCAGGTGCAGAAGGGCAAGCTGGTGGAGAAGATCGCGCAGCTGATCAACGACAAGAAGCTGATGGCGCTGGCCGACGTGCGCGACGAATCCGCCGACGACATCCGCCTGATCCTGGAACCCCGGTCCCGCACCATCGACGCCGACGCCCTGATGGAACAGCTGTTCCGCCAGACCGACCTGGAAGTGCGCTTCAACCTGAACATGAACGCGCTGGACGCCACCCGCACCCCGCGCGTCATGCCGTTGCACGACATGCTGCAGGGCTGGCTGGACCACCGCCACGTGGTGCTGCAGCGCCGCACCCGCCACCGCCTGGCGAAGATCGCCGACCGGCTGGAGGTGCTGGGCGGTTACCTGGTGGCCTTCCTCAACCTTGACGAGGTCATCCGCATCATCCGGGAGAACGATCGCCCGAAGGAGATCCTGATGGATCGCTTCACCCTGACGGAGCGCCAGGCCCAGGCCATCCTCGACATGCGCCTGCGCCAGTTGCGCAAGCTGGAGGAGATGGAGATCCGCAAGGAGCATGATACCCTGACGGCGGAGAAGGGCGAACTGGAGGACCTGCTGGGTGACGAGGCGAAGCGCTGGGGCCGGATCAGCGACCACGTCAGCGCCCTGCGCACCGAACTGAAGAAGGACCCGGCCCTGTCCGACCGCCGCACCGGCTTCGGGGACGAACCGTCGGAGGAACTGACCGCCGCCGCCGCCGAGGTGCTGATCGAGCGGGAGCCGATCACCGTCATCTGCTCCGAGAAGGGCTGGATCCGCGCCGCCAAGGGGCACGTCGACCTGGCCGCCGAGCTGAAATACACGGATGGCGACCAGGGCCGCTTCGCCTTCCCCGCCAAGACCACCGACAAGCTGCTGGTCTTCGCCACGGACGGGCGCATCTTCGCGCTGGGCTGTGACAAGCTGCCCGTGGGGCGCGGCCCCGGTGCGCCGACGCGGCGGATCATCGCTCCGCCGACGGACCCGGCACCGGACCG
>CAJYBQ010000550.1 GCA_913064755.1 uncultured Alphaproteobacteria bacterium | reverse complement strand
AGACCATCGCAACGACCGGTTCGGAATTGGTCGGGTAGGAGGCTTCGAGCGCCGGCGGCTCGGGCGCACTTGCCACGGGTGCGGGAGCGGCAGGGGCAGGTGCCGGCGCGGCCGTGATCCAGCCACTTGTCGCGGGTGCGGCTGCCGGCGGCGGCGCAACCGGTTCGGCCTGCGGCTGCAGCGCGGCGACGCGCACCTGCGTCTTGTCGACGGGCGGCGCGAAGAAGAATTCGTGGTTGAGCGATTCCTCGGTCCAGGGGGTCTGGGCACCGGAAGTCTTCCGGCGGACCTCCCGACGGACCGAGCGCATGATCTCGTAGAGCGGACGGTGCGGATCCCGCAGGGCCTTCATCAGCGATTCGGTGAACAGGCCATTGTTGCCTTCGCCGTCATATGCCACCTGGCCCGGATCCGCGGCATAGGCGATGAAGGTGCCGTTGGGCGCCGACATGCGGCCCAGGCCGCTGGCCGAACCGGACGAGCGCGTGTCGCTTGGCAGGGGATTGTCGCGGCAGGCGTCAAGCATGACGATGTTGGTGCCACCACCGCGCCGTTCCAGGCGTTCCATCAGCGAACTGACGGAAATGGCGAAGTCGGGGAGATCGAGGGCCGTCTGGATATCGTCGTCGTCCGTCGGCACCATCCAGTTGGTGCCGTGGGCGCCGATACCGTGGCCAGCATAGAAGATGAAGGCAGTGTCATCCCGTCCGACCTCGGAGCCGAAACGACGGACCAGGCGTGCCATTTCCACCCGGGTCACGTTTTCATAGTGGGTCCCGCCGCTCAGCTCGAAGCCGAGCTCCTTGAGCCGCTTGCCCATGGAACGCGCGTCATTGACCGGATTGCGAAGATCGGGGGCCTTGTTGTAATCGGCGTTTCCGATCACAAGCGCGACACGACGTTCCGCCTGCGCGGTGGCGGCAAGGCCGAACCCGCAGAGAACGATCAGAAGAAGAGCATATATCCTGTTCATGTCGAATGTCCTTGATACACGCTGGGAAGGTACCTGATCGGTAGAATTGAGTCTACTTGGCACTTGCCTTGCTGTGATGCCGCGCACCCGGCGCACCGGTGATCGTGATGGCGATTACTGCCGGACGGGCCGATCAGGACTGAACGAAACTGACATCACCGTTCTCGATACGAGCCGCCGTCAACTTGCCGGAGAAATAGGCGCCGGTATCGACATTGATCCTTTGACCGGTGTTCTCCGGGCTGTCGACCACGTGATGGCCATGCACCACGACATGCGGCCATTCCGCAGTCGGCTCACCGCTCCCCCCCCCCCAGTAGCGTGTGCGCGGTACCTGGGCCTCCGGCGCCAGGGTCGGATCAATGCCGGCATGGCGGCAAGAGACCTTGCCGATGACGTGATACGGGATCGTGGTCTCGTAGAACTGCCGATGGCTGTCGGGCAGGTTCACGTGGAACTGCTCCCGAGCATCCACGATCCGGGCGTCCGGCGAGTGGCTGGCAATATCGGCAACACCATAGCTCATGAGTGTGGAAAGCCCGCCAAACGACAGCCAGGCCCGACCTGCGAGCGGGTCGCGCAGGAAATCCATCAGGGCCTCTTCGTGGTTGCCCCTGAGAAAGAGGACCTGGCCTGGCCATTCGTCCCGGAGCTTCAGACAACGGTCGATGACCGACCTGCTTTCATCGGCCCGGTCGACGTAATCGCCGAGAAAGATGATCGTCACCCGTGCCGGATCGACGGCTGCCGTGGCGGCGTCTGCCTGGATCGCCTGGATGAGCCGTTCCAGGCAATCGACACGTCCGTGAATATCGCCCACTGCATATACCAGCGTGCCGTCAGGTATCACCGGTGACATCGTCGGCTGCGCGGGGGCGGTGCGTTCGGCCGACTGCCCGAGCACGATCTGCCTGATGATGTTCTTCAGGAAGGCCATCAGGTGAAAGCCCCCGGTTCGTGGACTGGATGGGCCAGGTCGGCGACGCTGGTGATCGACATCCGGGAACTCACCTCTGCATTGAATGGGCGAACCGCGAGCGGATTGCGTGGTTCGATCAAAGCCCTGGCGTGCCCTGGCTCGGTAGCCATTGCCGCTGCGGATCCCGTCGCGCGATGGGACAGGTCGCGGGTGGTAGCGGGGCAGATGACCTGTTCGAGGTTCACGGCAGGAAAGGAAGCGTCAGACGGTTTCAAGGCAGTTCGGTGGCATGTGCCCGTGGGCGGTCGGCCGGGTCAGCAGGATCAGAAGAAACGCTCGTGCACGCGGACAATGTCACCGGGAAGCACGATCGAGTTCGGTCCGACCGGGACTCCGTCATCATCGGCGGAGGTTGCCTCACTGCCGCGATGCAGCGTGATGTCGTCCTCGTCGGCACGGACCGTGTAGCCCCCGGCCAGCACCACGGCGTTCAGCACGGTCATGCCGGCGCGATAGGTGTAGCTGCCGGGTTCGTTGACTTCACCGAGGATGTAGAAGGGCCGGTAGTTCAGGACGTCGACGCTGACCTTGGGATTGCGGAGGTAGCCGTCAAGAAGCTTGTTCGCGATCGCATGTTCGGCCTGGCGCAGGGACTGGCGATCGACATCTACGGCACCGATCAGCGGCACCGAGATGCGGCCATTGCCACCGACCTCGAATTCACCGGAGAGCTCGTCTTCAACGAACACGGTGATCCGGAGGCGGTCACCCGGACCCAGGTCGTAGATGGCGCCGCCCCGCTGCGAAACGGCCGGGGCGGACGGCCCGCGTAGCAGAAGCAGGAAGGAAGCCAACCAGCACG
>CAJYBQ010000549.1 GCA_913064755.1 uncultured Alphaproteobacteria bacterium | reverse complement strand
CCGCCGTTGTGATCGGGGCCGACCCAGGCACAATCATTGCGGCCGTCACGCCGGTGCCTGATACATTGTCGGAATATCAATTCGCCGGCCTGCTCCGTGGCAAGCGGCTGGAACTTGTCGACTGCAAGACAGTACCGCTGCAAGTTCCGGCAGCCGCCGAATGTGTCACCGAGGGACATGTTTCGCTCGATGAGTATGGTGACGAAGGTCCTTATGGCGATCACACCGGCTACTACAACTCCGTCGAGCAGTTCCCGGTCTTTCATGTCAGCGCGATCACCATGCGCCGGGACCCGATCTATCTCTCGACCTTCACCGGCCGACCGCCTGACGAGCCTTCAGTTCTGGGCGAAGCGCTCAACGACGTTTTTGTGCCGCTCCTTCAGCAGGCATTTCCGGAGATCACTGATTTCTGGCTGCCGCCCGAGGGCTGTTCCTATCGGATTGCGGTTGTCTCCATGAAGAAGGCCTATCCGGGTCACGCCAAGCGGGTGATGCTCGGCATCTGGTCGTATCTGCGCCAGTTCATGTACACCAAGTGGGTCATTGTCGTGGACGACGACATCAACGCGCGGGACTGGAAGGACGTGATGTGGGCGATTTCCACCCGCATGGACCCGGCCCGCGACATCACGGTGATCGAGAACACTCCCATCGACTACCTGGACTTCGCGTCACCGGAGGATGGTCTCGGGTCCAAGATCGGCCTGGATGCCACCAACAAGTGGCCCCCGGAGACGAAGCGCGAATGGGGCACCAAGATCCGCATGACCGACGACGTGATCGCCACCATCGACGAGAAATGGTCCCGTCTCGGCCTGCCCGGGTCCGGCAAGTCGATCTGGTAGCCGGGGCGACGTCGGCCACCCTGGTCAGAACGGATTCAGACCCCGTCGGCCTCCCGCCCGCGTTCGCTGACGAAGGCGGCCGTCCAGGGATCGTCCGTGGTGGTTTCGAGGTTGTCGGCGATGGCAGTTTGCAGCGCGCCCACATCGATCTGGTGGAATGATCCGGCGCCGACCTGCGCGGCGGCATTGGCCGCGGCGCGGCCCATGGCGAAGCAGGGGCCCATGACGCGGACGCTGGCCAGGGCCGCAGGTTCGGCGTCGATGCAGCGGCCGGCGGTGATGACGTTGTCCAGCCCTTGCGGCACCATCGCGCCGAACGGAATCCAGTGCATGTGATCGTCGGCGAAGACTTCCCAGTGGGTGTCCGCCATTTCCGTGTGCAGTTCGATGGGCCATGAACAGCGGGCGATGGCGTCGTCGGGCCGATGACCCGCGCGCACGCCGTCGACCGTGATGCGGCTGCGGCCCTCGATCGTCCGGGTCTGGCGAATGCCGGGCTGGCCGTAGGTGGCGACGCGGGCCTCGGCAAAGGCGTCGGGGAATTCGGCCTTGAACAGGGCCAGCAGGCCATCGACCTGCGCCCGGCCCAGCATGCCCGCCCGCGCCAGGCCAACCGGGTCCTGCGGGGTCTCGATGTGGGTCATGTTGGCCAGCACCTTGCCGGGTTCTGCCAGCGGAAACAGGAACCCGTCGTGCCGGACCAGCCCGAATTCATCCCCGCGGGCACGCATGGCGGCGTGATAGGTCTCCCGCGGCATGCCGTTCACGATGTCCGTGTCCACGCCTTCGAACACCGCCATGATGGTGCCGTGAATGTCCGTGTCCGCCTGTTGCAGGTCCAGCCCGGCAAGCCATGACAGCACCGCGTCGCCCGAGGCATCGACGAAGCTGTCGGCGGTGACGGCCAGGTCGCCCCAGCGTGTGGCCAGGTGCAGGGTGCCGATGCGCCGGTCCTGCCGTTCCACCGCGCGCAGCACGGCACCGGTGACGGGCATGATGTCCGTTGCAAGGACCTGCCGCTCCACCCAGCGCATCCAGCCGTTCACCGAATAGTCGATGATCAGCGTGTTGCGGGCGCGCCGGGCCGTGGCCTGGCCACTGGCGGTCAGTTCGGCC
Source organism: uncultured Alphaproteobacteria bacterium (assembly GCA_913064755.1). Classification (GTDB taxonomy): domain Bacteria; phylum Pseudomonadota; class Alphaproteobacteria; order Minwuiales; family Minwuiaceae; genus Minwuia. The sequence continues at coordinate 799 of CAJYBQ010000549.1, read as the reverse complement.
AGCATCGGGTCCATCACACCGTGGGTGACACGGCCGGGGGTCATGCCGTTGGCATACAGGCCGCAGATCGTCCCGATGGCCGAATTGACGGCCTGTCCGCCGAGTTGCGGCGCGGCATCCACCATGATGACGGACAGGCCCAGTGCCCGCGCCTCCAGCGCCGCGGAAAGCCCTGCGGCCCCGGAGCCGACCACGCAGAGGTCCGCCGAAAGTGCTTCCGCCTGCGCAGTCCGCCGGACTGTCCGCATGCCTGGATGTCGCGCCATGATTCAAGCCTCCCCGCAGCGTCATGTTCGCGTGTACCTTTGCCGGGACCGGGGATACATGGCAAGGCAGGCGTGATGACGGGGCAGGACAAGCAGACATGAATGACAGCATCATCGTGGCCGGCGGCGGCATCGGCGGTCTTTCGACGGCGCTCGGCCTGGCGGGGAAGGGGTTCCCGGTGCAGGTCCTGGAACAGGCCTCGGCGTTCGGGGAGATCGGCGCTGGCATACAGCTCGGCCCCAACGCATTCCGCAGTTTCGACTACCCGGGCCTGGCCAAGGCGGCCCGGGCGGCCGCCGGCGGGCCCGTAGGGCCCTGCGCGGCCGCGGCCACGCCCGAAAGCAAGAGGGACGGGGGCGCGCGCGCGCGGCCGCGCGCAGGCAGGGCCGCCAGGGCCGGGTCAGGCCCGGCGCCTGCGCCGGCCCCGACGACGGTGGGCGCCGCCGCGCTGGCGGTGGCCAGCCCCGCCAGGGACGCGGCGGCGGCGTTGACAAAGCCCTCGGGAACGGTCATGATCTTCTTGCAGAAGGGG
>CAJYBQ010000548.1 GCA_913064755.1 uncultured Alphaproteobacteria bacterium | reverse complement strand
GCGGCGTCGGCGTCGGAAAGACCTACGGACCACGACCTGTGAAAGAGGACGCCGCGGAGCGGAATGATGACCCCCGCGTCAGAGAAATTCTTCACGAAGTCGGTCTGGCCGAACATGACCGGCACGAAGGGCGAATTGAGATACCCGTCGATGACACCGGTCTGCAGGCCTGCAGGTACTTCGCCCCAGGGGACGATGGTCCCGCTGGAACCCCAGGCGGTGTACATGGCGATCTGCGCGTCATCCAGCGCCCGCATCCGCAGGTTGGCCATGTCCGCAGGGGACCGCACCGCGGCATTGGTCGTGATGATGCCGGAGGACGGGCCGAGCGGCACCAGGGAGACCAGCATGACGTCCTGCTCGGCAAGGCTGGCGTTCACCCGGTCGAATATTCCGCCCGCCTCCAGCGCGCGGTCCATGTGCGCGAGGTCGTCGAAGATGTAGGGCAGTCGAACGCCGTAGATGAACGGGTCCACCTGCGCGACGGCACGGACATCCGACAGCGATACCTCCAGGAGGCCAGTCGATGCCTGATCGAATTTCTCGGCCTCGTTGCCGACCGATCCGCGCGGCATCTCGCGCACGTCCATGCCCGCGCCGGTCAGTGCGCCGGCAAAGGCATGAACCCAGTTGTAGGACCCGGACGTATCCAGGTCCGGTTTGCTGTCGAGCGCGATCTTCACCTCCGCGCTCGCCGATGTCGCCATCACGAGCATTGCCGCAGCTGCGATTGCCTTGAATTTCATGGGTATCCTCCCTTTTTGGATTTTCTAGTTGACGGAAAAGCCGAACAGACCGGGCAGCGTGAGGCTGATGGCGGGCCAGTAGACCAGCGCCAGCAACAACAGTACCTGGACAACGATGAAGGGCAGCGCCGCGTAGGCCAGCCGCCAGTAATTGAGCGATGTGAGGGCCGACACCACGACCAGGCACTTGCCGAGCGGTGGCGTGATCAGCCCGACGCAGAGGTTGAAGCACAGCACGATCCCCAGGTGGATCGGGCTGATCCCCTGTTCGAGCGCCTGTGGCGCGAAGAGCGGGATGAGAAGCGTCAGCGCGACGGGTGTATCCATGAACATGCACGCGACCAGGAAGATCACGACCAGGAAGAACAGGTAGCGTGGCCCGGTAAGCCCGAAGGCTTCGACCCAATGCGCCAGCGCCTGCGACCACCCCATCTGGCCAGCCAGGTAGCCGAGCACCGAGATTGCGGCGAGAATGATGAAGATCGTGCCGGTCATCCGCGCCGTGGCTTCGACGGCATCGAGAATCATCCGCCAGTTCAGCCCCTTGTAGAACTGGCCGGCCAGCAATGCGAACAGCACCGCGATGGCCGATCCCTCGGTCGGGGTCGCGAGGCCGAACACCAGCGAACCCAGGATCACGACGGGCAGGCACAAGGCCGGCGCGGCGTTCCACAGGCTGGGCAGGAAGCGCGGCAGGTCATCCGATCTTCCGCCGGGATGCCCCTTCACGGCAGCGATGATCGCGTTCAGCAGCATCAGGGCCGCGGCCAGCATCAGGCCGGGCAGGATTCCCGCCGCGAACAGCGCTGCCACGGATGATCCCGTCAGCCCGCCGTAGATGATCATGATGATCGAGGGCGGAATGATCGGCCCGATCATCGATGAAGCCGCGGTGATCGCGCCAGCGTAGTAGGGATCATAGCCACGGTTCGTCATCTCGGGAACGAAGGTGCGTGACAGGGCGGCGCTGTCGGCGATGGCGGACCCGGAAATGCCGGCGAAGAAGACGCTGGTCAGAATGTTCACATGCCCCAGGCCGCCCCTGAACCGGCCGACAATGGACAGGGCAAAGTCGATCAGGCTCCGCGTGACACCGGCACGGCTCATGATCTCGGCGGTCAGGATGAACAACGGCATCGCCATGAAGGCGAAGACATCGAGCTGGGCGAAGATCCGCTGTGGCAGGATGGACAGGAACTGCGACTTGTCGACGGCGACGAAGGTCAGCACCGACACGGCCCCCATCAGGTAGGCAAACGCCGTGCCGCAGACCAGCAGGATCGCAAAGATGATCGGGATCAACCACATCACCTGTCGCTCCTATACCGCTGTTCGCATCGTGGCCGCCGCGGATCGCGTGGCAGCATGCAGGACGGGCGGATGCGTCACGATGGACCGCAGGTCAGCCCGCGACGGCTGAAGGTTCGCCAGGTCGGGGCGGGGCCGGGCGGTTTCGGGGCTTGCCGCAAACAGGGTTTCGAGGGCCACGGCTGCCGCCAGCATGATTTCATCCCCCCGGACAGACCCGAGCATCTGCAGCCCGAAGGGCATGCCCCGGGCATCGCGGCCACAGGGAAGCGTGATCGCCGGCCCGCCCATCAGGGAGCCACGATAGTTCAGCGCCAGCCAGCGATAGTAGATATCCATGTCCTGCCCCTCGATCTCGGTCGGATGAGACTGCGTCCAGGGAAAGGGCGACACGGGAGAGGTCGGCAACAGCACCAGGTCGAAATCACGCATCAGCGCATTGAAGCGGCGCAGGATACGCGTCTGTTCCATGTGGGCCCAGGCCCTGTCGGCCAGAGACATCGACTGGCCCAGTTCGACATTGATCCTGATGTGGTCCCCGAAGGCATCCGGTGTCTCGCTGACCGCCTGCCCGAAGGCCGCAACGAAACTCTCCGCCCGCAGGATATCGCACCAGCGACCCACCTCGCCGAGATCCCCGTCCCCGGGGGGGCAGGTGCGAAACCCGGGCGCCACCACCTCCCACGTGGACCGGAACCGCGCCCGGCCAG
>CAJYBQ010000547.1 GCA_913064755.1 uncultured Alphaproteobacteria bacterium | reverse complement strand
TGGCACAGGCCCGGGACATTGCCCGGGAGATGGAGGCTGTCCGCCGCGGCGACCTGCCGGACCCCGTCGAGGAGCAGGCACGGTCAGCCGCCTCCCTGATCGCCGCCGACCCCGAACTGTCAGGCCTGACCGAACGTCAGCGGCAGAAGATGGCAGGGATCGCCGAAGAATCGGGCTTCGACCTGGAGAGGAAGGACGTTCGATCCCGCCTCGGCGCCTACATGCGCGAACACGAACCCGATTTCACCACGGCCCTGGAGGCGCGGGTGAAGGCGGGGAAGCTCGACACCACGGAACTGGAGCGCCTTGCCGGGAACCTGGCAGAGCAGGTCTCCACGCATGGTGGCAACCGGACCTCGACTGCCAGGCTTGCCGCAACGACCGACGTGCTGAAGCAGGAACTGCTGCGCGAGGGCCTCGACGACGACCTGGCGGAAGACAGGCTTGCCGAACTGCTGGAGAAATCAGGGCAGGGCGAGATCGATATACCGCTGTTGCTGGAGCTGATGCCCGGCGTCGGTGAAGTCATGGCGCTGGCGGAAGTCGTCGACCATATCGAGACCATTGGCGAGGCAAGGGACAGTGGCAACATCGCCGAGGCCAGTGCCGCGTGGACCGGTCTGGCATTCGCGGTGGCCGGGGCGGTGCCCTTCGCTGGCAAGGTCGGCCGCCTGGCCCGGGCCGGTGGTCTGCTGAAGGCGGCACGCAAGAGCATCGACAGCCAGGCTGCCCGCCGCGACCTGGTCAAGATGCGCAAGCAGTTCGACAGCTCGTTCGAGGCGACGAACGTCAAGCAGCATATTCCGAAGGACGTGTGGGATTCCTTCGACCAGAAAACGCGCGATGCGTTCTCGAAGAGCATGACCTACGCCCAGGGAAAGCACGGCGAAGCCACCCTGCGCAATCTCATCGACCGCGCCGGTCTGTATCGGCCCGTGACCGATGCAACGATCCAGAAACGCTATGTGGTGGACCTGCCGGACGGCACCAAGCAGACCCGCCTGCTGGATGAAGTCGCCTACGGGCGATTCCAGGGTGTTCTCGGTGGGCTGATCATCCGCAAGGTCGACGCCGACAAGGCGTTCGGCTACGAGGTCAAGGTCGCATCGTCCGGACTGTCCAAGAAGCAGAAAGCCGCCGATGCCGCGATCAAGGCGCAGGGCAAGGCTGTGACAACGCCCAAGCCTTCCAAGCGGGCTCGGGAACTCGGCATCGAACTGCCCGAGATCGAAGACGACCTGCATCATCTCAGGATGCCGATCTCCTCCATTCCGAAGGAAGACCTGGTGGGTGACCTGACGCTGAAGCTGCGTGAGAAGGGCCTGGCGAGCGATGACATCGCGGTCTTCATCGACGCCTTCGATGTTGCCTATGAAGCCGATCGCCAGTTGCGCAAGGCCGGCCGTCACGACCTTGCCGGCAAACTCACGGTCGCTGCCGTTCTTGGCCTGTCGACGCCGGCGATCCTGGTGGGGGGCGATGAACATGCGCTTTGAGCGCGGCCGCGCACGGCACCTGAACCCGGACCCGGTCGAAGTGGTCGGACCGGGCAGCCGGGATCAGAGGAAGAGGGACAGGACGCCGGTATAGGCATAGAGGCGGCTGTTGGCGATCTCGCCGTTGCCGAAGAACCCGACCAGTGGCAGGTCGGGGAAGCGTTCCCGGATCATCGCCGCCTCCGACCTCTCGTCATCGAACAGGCTCGGCCCCCGCCCCAGGCAGGAGAAATAGAGACCGCCACGCGGCGGCGTGGGGCCGGAACGCTCGGCCAGGCTGCCCAGCATGCGGGTCATGTCGGTTGCCGCGGCGCCGGAATCCCGGCGGCAGAACATCACCCGCTCCCCCACCGTCACGTCCTGCGGCACGGCGACCAGGCCGTGCTGCGGATCGACACCGGCGATGTCGCGAACCAGGTAGTTGCCGCCGTCGCTGCCCGCGTTCGACAGGCCGGCAAAGATGAAGCCGGGAATGCGGTTCAGGTTGCGCGCCAGCACCTCGCCGATTTCCGCCTTGAAGACCTCGAAGGCGGGCTGTCCGTCCAGTTCGACGATGATGTTGCGTTCCGCCTTCGTGATCTCCCGCGATGGCCCGATGGGGGTGCAGCCCTGGGAAAGGGCCGTGACGACGGGGACCTGTTCCGAGAAGGCGACGCCCGCTGCAGTGCCGGTGACGAGGGACCGCGCGATCACCGGGTTCGGACCGCGCGAGGCGGCCAGGCCACCGACCCAGTATCCGCCGGGCTCGCTCTCCAGCGCCGCCAGTTGTTCCGGCAGCCCCTCCAGGGTCGGGTCGGCATGGGCGACACCGAACCAGGGCCGGAAGCCGGCGGGCAGGGGCTGCGTCGGTGTCAGCAGGTGCCCGGCGCCGTGGGGGATCGAGGCAACCATGATGGCCAGCGCCGGGGTGTCGAAGAACTGCTGCCCGTTGGCGACGATGCCGATGCCGGTGGTGCCGACCCAGTCATCGATGCCGGTCCGTCCCCGCAGCACCGTCAGGATGCTGGCGGCCTCTCCGGCCAGGTGATCGGACAGGTAGACAAAGCCCAGGTTGGCATCGCCCGACAGGGGCTCGACCCTTTCCAGGCTTTCTTCCAGTGCGTTGCGCCAGTCGGCATCCGCACCCCACCCGACACTGAAACGTTCCATGTTGCCCATATGCCATTGTGTCCGGATGGTGTGGCTCGGCCACGTGGCGATCACACCATTTCGCATTCATATCAGGTGTCGCGCACCCTATGGTGATCCCATGCAGCGAACGATCCTCATAAC
>CAJYBQ010000546.1 GCA_913064755.1 uncultured Alphaproteobacteria bacterium | reverse complement strand
CCTGGATCAGCCCGAGCATCGGTTCATCCGCCCTGGAATCACAATCGAGGTCCCCGGGCGGAGACCCGTCAAATTGGCGCGGAACAGACGCGAGCGACAGAGACGGTCAAGCATTCGGCAGCGGAAACCCTCACTCAACCGCGATCTGTCGCACCCCCGGGGCATCCTGAACCGCATCGCGGCACCGACCCGGTCAGTGGGTGGCCCGTCAACCGCGATTGGCGACTTAACGTGGCCAGTCAAACAGGTCATGCTGATGCAACACAAAAAAAGACGCAGGGGGAAACCATGAAACGTCCGAACGGGATCATCACATTGCTTCGCGGCAGCGCCATCGCCTTGGCAACAGTGTTCGCCAGTATCGGCGGCATTGCAAATGCGCAGGCAGCAGACCCGCTACCCATTGTCTTCGTCCATGGCGACAGCGACAGCGGTTCCACCTGGATCGCCCAGAAATGGCGCTTCGAATCCAATGGATACCCGCGCGACCTGATGTTCGCCGCGGATCTGGATCATCCCGCCGCCAGGTCCGACGACACGGTGCCGGAGGACAACCGGTCCTCCACCGCCGACGTGGCATCGCAGCTTGCCGGCCTCGTCGCGCGCGTCAGGCTGGAAACCGGCGCCGACAAGGTCGTGCTGATCGGCAATTCACGCGGTTGCCAGACCATCCGCAACTATGTCCAGAACGCTGGCGGGGCTGCCAGTGCCGCGCTGCTGGTGCTGACCGGTTGCGTGCACCACGGCGTGTTCGTCGCGCCCGGCGTTGCCATGGGATCGGAATACAACGGTGCAGGGCATTTCCTGTCCGGCCTGAACGCGATCACCGAAGTGGTTCCGGGCCTGCCGACCATCACGATCCGCTCCGACAGGTTCGACCTCTATGCCCAGCCCATGGGGGACTTCATCGGTCGCCCCGGACAGCCGACCGGTGCCACGCATGACAACGCGGCCCTGCGCGGTGCAACCAACCTTGTGCTGCCCGGTGTCGATCACCGCGAGACTGCCTATTCCTCTGCGGCGTTCCTGCAGATGTTCAAGGCCGTCGCCGGGCGCCCGACCTTTTCCGCAGCGATCGTGGCGGAGGAGAAGCCGGTGCTGGACGGCGAAGTCTCCGGTTGGGCGAACGACCGTCCCACCAACCTGGCGCTGGTCGGTGCCAGGGTGAGCGTGTTCGAGACGAACCCCGAAAGCGGCGCGCGCGAGGGCGAAGCGGTTCACGTCAAGACCATCGGTGCCGATGGCCGCTGGGGTCCGTTCGAGGCGAAGAACGACCAGACCTACGAATTCCGCATCCAGGCCAAGGGCTACCCCACGCATCACATCTATCGCTCTGCCTTCCCGCGTTCGTCGGACCTGGTGAACCTGCGTCTCTACCCGCAGACCAAGGAGGCCGAGGGCAAGGCTGGCGCGCTGCAGATGATGCGTCCGCGTGGCTATTTCGGTGCCGATGACACCGTGACCTTCAATGGCGAGCGGGCGTCCGGCCTGAACGATCACGAGGTCCCCAACGGCTGGAAGGTCTGGATGACCTCTGCCGAGGGCTCCGGCCAGACCGTGGTCGGGCGCTTCGCGTCCGGTGACGTGGATGAAACGATTGCCGCCAAGGTCTGGCCGGTCGACGGTCACGTCGCCTGGATCGAGCTTACCTACTGACGCTGGTCGGTACGTCTGCGCGGGGCGGTGTTCAGTACCGCCCCGTATAGGCGCTCAACAGGTCCTGGCCGTCTCCGTCCTTTTCTTCCAGGCGGAAGATGGTCTGCAGGTGGACCTCGTCGGGTCCGTCGTAGATGCGGAAGGCGCGGGCCGTGGCCAGCGCGTCGGCGAAGGGGGCATCCTCCGTCACGCCCATCGCGCCGAAGATCTGGATGCCGTGGTTGCAGATGTCGTGATAGGTGCGGGCAACCGCGACCTTGATCAGCGACACGTCCTTGCGCGCGGCCTTGTTGCCCTCGTTGTCCAGCCGCCACGCGGTGCGCTGTACCAGCAGCCGCGCCTGTTCCAGCGCCAGGCGGGATTCGGCAATCGCGGCCTGCACCGAACTGTATTCGCGGATCTGCCTGCCGAAGGTGCTGCGGCGTGATGCGCGCTCCACCATCAGGCGGATCAGCACCTCGCAGCGCCCGATGGCGCGCATGCAGTGGTGCACCCGGGCCGGGCCGAGGCGGGCCTGACCGATCAGGAAGCCACCACCTTCCTCGCCCAGCCGGTTGCCGACGGGCACCTCCACATCCTCGAACAGCAATTCGGTATGCGGCGTGCGGTGATCCACGTGATGCAGGACCGACAGGTTGCGCACCACCTTCAGGCCCGGCGTGCCCATCGGCACGATGACCATGGACTGCTGCCGGCCACGCGGCGCATCCGGGTTGGTGACGCCGACCACGATCAGGAACCTGCAGTCCGGGTTGCCCGCGCCGGTCGCGAACCACTTGCGGCCATTGATGACATACCTGTCGCCACGCCGTTCGATCCGGGTGGCGATGTTGTTGGCGTCCGACGAGGCGACATCCGGTTCGGTCATGGCAAAGGCGGACCGGCCCTGGCCCAGCAGCAGCGGCGCCAGCCACTCGGCCTTCTGCTCGGCCGTGCCGAACCTCTGCAGGATTTCCATGTTGGGCGTGTCGGCCGCATGGCAGTTGAACACTTCCGACGCCCAGCCGACCCGGCCGAGGATCTCGGCCACGGCGGCGAATTCGAGGTTGCTCAGCCTGGTGCCCGGTTCGTCATCGCCAAGCTGCGGCAGCGCCATGTTCCACAAGCCGCGGTCGACTG
>CAJYBQ010000545.1 GCA_913064755.1 uncultured Alphaproteobacteria bacterium | reverse complement strand
CTGTTTCCGGCTGCTTGCCGAGAGCGTACTCGGACTGGTCGTCGCTCAATTCGGACCCGAGCGTCAGGATCGTGTCGCAGAGTTTTCGGATGCTGAATCGCAGCCACCCACCATCCGAGGTCAGACGAGCGAAGGGCGTGTCGAAGTTGACGTGCTGGCGCATGGCGAAGGCCACCCAGTCATCGCGATCCAGTCGTGCTTCGGACGGAACCACCCCATTGTCCCAGAACATCTCCACCAGACCGACAAAGCGAAGACCGACGTGGATCTCCGACGACAGTTCGTCCCAGAGGCCGAGATAGGTCTGGTTGAAGAAGATGAAGCGGTCATCGGCATCGAACAGCGCCGCGGCCTCGCCGACCATGTCCAGCGCCAGCAGCAAGGCATCATCGTTCGATGTCGCGGAATCCCATTTCCCGGCAGCAGAATGCGGCGCAGGCACCGGAACGCCAGCCTGCGCAGCTTCCTTACTTGTCTTGCTTCTTGAGTCTCCGCCACCGCCGGACATTGGCGTTGTGCTCCTTCAGGGTGCGGGCAAACGCGTGGCCACCACTGCCATCGGCCACAAAATACAGGTCGTTCGTATCAGCCGGGTTAAGAACCGCGGCGATCGCTGCCCGCCCGGGACTAGCGATCGGCCCGGGCGGCAGACCACCATGCCTGTAGGTATTGTAACTGGATTCGTTGTTCAGGTCGTTGCGCGTCAGCGAACGTTCGAAGGGCATCTTGCCCTCGTTCACGGCAAAGATCACCGTCGGATCGGACTGCAGGCGCATTCCCTTGCGCAAGCGGTTGATGAACACGGCCGCGACCTGCGGCCTTTCGCTCGCCACCCCGGTCTCCTTCTCCACGATGGAAGCAAGGATCACGGCGTCCGACGGCATCTCCAGCGGACTGTCCCTTTGCCGTTGCGGCCAGAGTTAGCGCAGGGTATCGCGCATGGCGATCCGCGCGCGCCGGATGATTTCCTGGCGGTCGTCCCCCAGCGAGTAGTGATAGGTCTCCGGCAGCACCGAGCCTTCCGGCGGCACATGCGCCTTGCCGGTCATGCCGGGGGTGGCGTTGAGCAGCGCGGCGACTTCCGTCGCCGTCAGCCCCTCGGCAATCGTCACCCGGCGGACCACGGTCTCCCCGGCCACGACCTTCGCGATCACGGAATTCAGGCTCTGTCCGGCGGCGAAGGCATACTCGCCCGCCTTCAGCCGCGTACCGAGGTCACGCAGCTTCAGAACCGCGAGGAACAGCAGCCGATCCTTGATGACGCCGCTGGACACGAGGCTGTCGGCAATGGCACGTGGTCCCGTGCCCCGTTCGATCACGACCGTCTGCTCGGCAGTCAGCGGCCCCGCCGCATCGGCCGTCTGCCACCAGTTCCAGGCAAAGAGCGCCCCCAGACCGATGGCCACGACAACGACGAGCAGCAGCAGCCGCAACGCCGACCGCATGGCGGATCAGTTGTCCAGGCGGCGGAAGATCAGGCTGGCATTCGTGCCGCCAAAGCCGAACGAGTTCGACAGTGCCACGTCGATCTTCCGCTCCGTCGGGCGCAGCGGTGAAAGATCCAGCCCCTGCGTCGACTCATCGGGGTTTTCCAGGTTCAGCGTCGGCGGTGCCACGCCATCGCGCATTGCCAGCAGACAGAAGATCGCCTCCACGCTGCCCGCGGCACCCAGCAGGTGCCCGACCGATGACTTGGTGGATGACATCGTGACCGTCTCCGTGTCACTGCCCAGCAGGCGGCGGATGGCCTTCACCTCGATCTCGTCGCCGCGCGGCGTCGAGGTGCCATGCGCATTGATGTAGTCGATGTCGGAGGTGTCGATCCCCGCCCGCTTCATGGCAGCCGCCATGCAGCGATACGCGCCGGAACCGTCCTCTGACGGTGCCGTGATGTGGTAGGCGTCGCCGGACATGCCGTAGCCGATGACCTCACCATAGATCTTCGCGCCGCGGGCCCTGGCGTGTTCCAGTTCTTCCAGAACCACGATACCCGCGCCCTCGCCCATGACGAAGCCGTCGCGACCCTGGTCCCAGGGTCGGCTGGCCTGTTCGGGCGCATCCTTGAACCCGGTCGAAAGCGCCTTGGCCGCCGCAAAGCCGGCGATACCTAGCCTGCTCAGCGCCGCTTCCGCACCACCGGCAACCATCACGTCGGCATCGTCCAGCGCGATGATCCGTGCCGCGTCACCGATCGCATGCGCACCGGTGGAACAGGCGGTGACAACCGCGCTGTTCGGACCCATGAACTGGTTCTCGATGGAGATATGGCCGGACAGCAGGTTGATCAGGCGTCCCGGGATGAAAAAGGGCGACAAGCGACGCGGCCCCTTTTCAGCCAGGATGAGCGCACCTTCCTCGATGCCCTGCAGCCCGCCGATGCCGGATCCGACCAGCACGCCGGACCGGAACCGCTTCTCGTCGGTATCGGCGACGAAACCGGAATCCGCCAGCGCCTGCTTTGCCGCAGCAAGGCCGTAGATGATGAAACCATCCACGCGGCGCTGGTCCTTCGGCGCAACCCATTCGTCGGGGTTGAAACCGTCGGGAAATTCATCCGATTTCGGCTTGATCTCGCACGCATAGTTCGTTGCGAGATCTGCGGTCTCGAACCCTCGGATGGTTGCGGAACTCGATTCGCTCTTGAGCAAGCGAGTCCACGTCTCCTCGGCTCCGGTGGCCAGGGGCGTGACCGCCCCAACTCCGGTTACGACTACACGACGCATGATCAGGTTTCCTGACTGTATCTGGGGATCAGGAGTTGCCGGAGATGTAATCGATGGCATCCTTGACCGT
>CAJYBQ010000544.1 GCA_913064755.1 uncultured Alphaproteobacteria bacterium | reverse complement strand
CCCCCCCGCCACTTGAGGTTCAGTACCTCCCCGCCCCCCGGGTCGGCCCCGAAACCGGCTTCGGTGGCCCCGGCGGCCGCCAGCTGCAGCGCCGTCGGCGTCGCGGCAACGGAGTGGCAGCCGTGGGCGATGTTGGCGAACGGTCCGCCATGCACGAAGGCGGGATTGTTCTCCAGCGTCTGCACCAGGTTGGGCTGCATCGCGTCCTTCAGCAGCACGGTCATGGCGCCGTCGGCCTTCAGATCACGGCAGTAGATAGGTGTGCGGTCACGGCGGTAGGCGATGATGATGTCGCCCAGGCGCTTCTGCAGGTCCTCGAGATTCGTGGCGAGGCAGAGAATGGCCATGACCTCGGATGCGACCGTGATGTCGAAACCGCTCTGGCGGGGGAAGCCGTGGCCGATGCCGCCCAGTCTCAGGACCACGTCACGCAGGGCGCGGTCGTTCATGTCCAGCACCCGGCGCCAGGCAACGCGGCGGGCATCGATGCCCAGGTCGTTGCCCCAGTGAATGTGATTGTCGATCATCGCCGACAGCAGGTTGTGGGCGGAAGTGATGGCGTGAAAGTCGCCGGTGAAGTGGAGGTTGATGTCCTCCATGGGAATGACCTGGGCGTAGCCACCGCCTGCCGCGCCACCCTTCATGCCGAAGCAGGGGCCGAGCGAGGCTTCGCGGATGCAGATCGCGGCGCGCTTGCCGATGGCGTTCAGCCCGTCACCCAGGCCGACGGTCGTGGTGGTCGTGCCTTCGCCCGCGGGGGTCGGGTTCACGGCGGTCACCAGGATCAGGCGACCGTTCGGCTTTCCCGCCTGAGCATTGATGAAGTCCTGGGAGATCTTGGCCTTGTCGTGACCGTAGGGCAGCAGGGCCTCGGTCGGGATGTCCAGCTTCGCGCCGACAGCCTGGATCGGCTGCTTGGTTGCGGCGCGGGCAATTTCGATATCGCTCTTGTGGGCCATGCTCACGGACTCCCTGACTGTCGGTTTCGGTATCTGACCCTTGTGGGCTGCAGATACCGGTCTAGACCTCAAATCGTCCGGGGGCCTATTCCGCAGCGACGGTTTCCGTCGCGGCTTCGACACGCACGGCAGCGAACTTGAACTCCGGAATCTTGCCATAGGGATCAAGCGCCGGGTTGGTCAGGGTTTTCGCTGCCGCCTCCACGAAGGCGAAGGGCATGAAGACGTTGCCTGCCGATACAGCCCGGTCGGCCCGCGCCATGACCGTCAGGCTGCCGCGCCGGGTGGTCAACCGCACCTGGTCGCCCGGCGGGATGCCCAGGTCGCGAATGGTCTCCGGGTGCGGCGAACAGGTCGCCTCCGGCCTCAGCCCGTCCAGCACCCCGGTACGCCGGGTCATTGATCCGGTGTGCCAGTGCTCCAGCTGCCGACCGGTGATCAGCACGAAGGGATACTCCGCATCGGGCACCTCGTCCGGCGCGACGATGCTGGCAGGCGTGAAGCGTGCGCGCCCGTCGGCACGGGGGAAGCCGTCACCGAACACGATGGACTGACCGGGGTCTTCCGGGCTCAGGCTGGGGTAGGTGACGGCGGCCTCAGCCTCCAGCCGCTCCCAGGTGATGTTGTCGAAGGACTTCATCGACCGCTTCATCTCGTTGAAGACGTCGCGCGGATGCGTGTAGTTCCAGTCCAGTCCGAGCCGGCGCGCGATCTCGATGGTGATCCACCAGTCCGGCCTAGCGTCGCCCGGCGCGGCGACGGCGGGGCGTCCCAACTGCACCTGGCGGTTGGTGTTGGTCACCGTGCCGGCCTTCTCGGCCCAGGCCGTTGCCGGCAGGATGACGTCCGCATAGTTCGCGGTTTCGGTCAGGAAGATATCCTGCACCACCAGGTGCTCCAGTTTCGCCAGGGCATCGCGGGCGTGTTCCACGTCCGGGTCCGACATGGCCGGGTTCTCGCCCATGATGTACATGCCGCGAATATCGCCGGCATGAACGGCGTCCATGATCTCCACGACCGTCAGTCCCTTCTCGGCCGAGAAATCCCGTTCATTCTGCCAGATGTCGTTGAACATCGACCGGACGCCATCGTCGGTGACGGTCTGGTAGTCGGGCAGGAACATCGGCATCAGCCCGGCATCGGATGCGCCCTGCACGTTGTTCTGGCCGCGCAGCGGGTGCAGGCCGGTACCGGGGCGTCCGATGTGGCCGCACATCAGGGCGAGCGAGATCAGGCAGCGTGAATTGTCGGTGCCGTGGATGTGCTGGGATATGCCCATGCCCCAGAAGATCATGCCGGCCTTGGCGTTGGCGAATTCCCGCGCAACGGTGCGCAGGGTCTCGGCGTCGATGCCGCAGACCTCGGCCATCCGCTCCGGCGTGAAGTCGGCCAGGTGCGCCTTCATGGCCTCCCAGTTCTCGGTGAAGCCGTCGATGTACTGGCGGTCGTAGAGCTCCTCCTCCACGATCACATGCATGATCGCATTCAGCATCGACACGTCGGTACCGGGCCGGAACTGCAGCATGTGCGTGGCATGACGGCCAAGACCGACGCCGCGCGGGTCCATGACGATCAGCTTGCCGCCACGCTTGGCGAACTGCTTCATGTAGGTGGCCGCGACCGGATGGTTCTCCACCGGATTGGCCCCGATGACGATGGCGCAGTCGGCGTTCTCGATCTCGTTGAAGGTCGCGGTGAAGGCACCGGCACCGCCATTCTCCAGCCGGGCGGCCACCGGTGATGCGTGACACAGGCGGGTGCAGTGCTCGGCAGTGTCGTGTCCCAACGCGTCTCCCGCCATGCTCCGGCACAGGGCAGCCTCCCCGTCCGCGCACG
>CAJYBQ010000543.1 GCA_913064755.1 uncultured Alphaproteobacteria bacterium | reverse complement strand
GGTCGCACTTGGGCTCGGGGTCGCAGTCGCCGATCGGCTTGTCGCAGTTCTCCGGGCCACACGTGCTCGGGTACAGGACGCCGTCGAAGCAGGTCTCCGCGTCGCCGCAGCCCAGCGTAGGGTCGCAGGCTGGAGGCTCGGGGTCACAGTCGCCGATCGGCTCATCGCAGTTCTCAGAACCGCAGCCGGTCGGATACAGCACGCCCTCGAAGCAGCTCTCGACCTGGGCGCAGATGAGCTTCGGGTCGCAGTCGAGCGGATCCTCCTCGCACGGTCCCAGCGGCTCGTCGCAGTTCGCCGGACCGCATGTGGTCGGATACTGCATGTCATCGATACAGCTGATGGCATCCCCGCACACAAGTCCCGGGTCGCACTCGGCGACCGGCGGCTCGTCCTCGCACGGACCCAGGGGCTCGTCGCAGTTCGCCGCGCCACAGGTGCTCGGGTACTGCATGCCATCGACGCACGTGATCGCATCGCCGCACGCCAACCCCGGGTCGCACTCCGCAGGATCTTCGTCGTCCTCCACACCGGGGTCGGGCTCTTCGCCGACGACACCGGTGTCACAGGCCGGCCCGAAGAAGCCCAGCGGCAAAAGAACGAGAAGCGAGCGCATCAATCGTAAGGAGTTCATGCTCGTTCTCTTGTCGCGGGGGCTCATCCGTCGTGATCCGATTTTTGGATTTCTTTGGACGCGGCCGGACAGGCGCTGCGAACCAGAGACGCGAGATGGCTTGCCGGACGGGACTTCGCCGACCAGCTTGCCAGTGCGCCAGGTGATGAACCGCGTTCCGATATGTGCCATGACCGGGTCTGCTCCGTGCAGGAATAAGCCTTTGAACCTGCGCCGGACTATGCCCAAACAGGTCTCGCACGTCCAGCGGAACCAGCCTCTGCGTGCATCGCCCCCCTGCCCTGTGCCAAGCTTTCTGGGTGCGCCGTGACGGCGGTGCCGGGAATGAAGCGGATCGGGGGGGACCAGATGCAGGTGCGACAACTGACAGGGCAGACCGGGACCGAGTTCTCGGACATCGATGCCAGGGACATCTCCGCCGCCGATTTCGCGGTGATCAAGGAAGCCTGGCTGTCGCGCTGCGTGGTCGTGATCCGTGACCAGCACCTGTCCGAAGCCGAACTGTGTGCGTTCAGCCGCCGCTTTGGCGAACTGGAACCGCCGCCGGCCAGCGAGGCGCGACGCCGCGAAGAGGAAGCGGCGGAAATGTGGATCATCTCCAACGTGATCGAGAACGGCGAACCCATCGGCGCGCTGGGCAGCGGCGAAGCCGAATGGCACACCGACATGTCCTATATCGCCGCGCCGCCTTCCGCCCCCGTGCTCTATGGCCGGGAGGTGGTCACGGATGGCGGGCGCACGTGGTTCGCGAACATGTACGCCGCGCTGGCCGACATGCCACCGGATCTGAGGGCGGCAATCACCGGTCGCGAAGCCAACCATGATTCGACCTATACCTCCGCCGGTGATCTGCGGAAGGGCATGGCCGAGGTGCAGGATGTATCGCGGGCCCCGGGTGCGCGGCACCCGATTGTCCGAAGGCACCCGGTGACCGGGCGCGACGCGCTCTACCTGGGGCGGCGGACCAATGGCTGGATCGTCGGCATGGACGTGGCGGAAAGCGACCTGCTGCTCGATCGCCTGTGGGACTGGTGCACGCAGGACCGGTATGCCTATGCCCATTCCTGGACCCCCGACGACCTGCTGATCTGGGACAATCGCGCGACCATCCACCGCCGGGAAGCCTTCGACGCCGCCGCGCGGCGGGTGATGTGGCGCTGCCAGGTGAAGGACTCGGCAGCGATCAGGGACAGCGAAACGATCAGGGAGAGGGCAACGATCAGGGAACGGGCAACGCCGCTTCCCTCGTGACCCAGGCATCCAGCGCATCCCGCTCAGCATCCGTCAGGCGCAGGCCGAGTTTCGTGCGGCGATAGAGAACGTCGTCGGCCCGTGTCACCCATTCCCGCCGCACCAGGTGGCGCAGTTCCGCCTCGTAGATGCCCGCACCGAAATGCTGCCCCAGGCCATCACGTCCACCGGGCTGGTCCAGGATCTCCCGCGCGACAGTGCCATACAGACGCGCCAGCCGATGAACCGTGTCGGCATCGACATCGGCAAACTGCGCCTGCAGGTCGGCCGCGAATTTCTCGAACGCCGTCACCGGCATGTCGCCTCCGGGAAGGGTCGAACCGGCGGTCCAGGGGCTCGACTTCGTCGCGGTCGCGGCGTCGATCTTTTCCAGCACTTCCTCGGCGAGGCGGCGGAACGTGGTGATCTTGCCGCCGAAGACATTGATCAGCGGCGCCCCGGATTCCACGTCGCTGGTCAGCACGTAGTCCCGCGTTGCCTCCTGCGCCTTCGATGCGCCGTCGTCATAGAGCGGGCGCACGGCGGAATAGGTCCAGACGATGTCATCCACCGTCACGGGCTTCCGGAAATAGGCGCTGACGGCGTTGGTCAGGTAGGCGCGTTCCTCGTCGCTGATGCGAATGTCCGCCGGGTCGCCGTCGAAATCCCGGTCGGTGGTGCCGATCAGCGTGTAATCGCCCTCGTAGGGAATGGCGAAGACGATCCGGCCGTCGGCGTTCTGGAAGATGTAGCTGCGGTCATGATCGAACAGGCGGCGGACCACGATATGGCTACCCTGGACCAGCCGCACGTTGCTGGCGTTGTTGCGCCCGACCACCCCGCCGATGACATCATCAACCCCTGGCCCGGCGGCCATACACACAACCACTCCGCTGAACCCTGCCTCGGCACCCCTGCGTCCGGCCCGCCCCTAGCG
>CAJYBQ010000542.1 GCA_913064755.1 uncultured Alphaproteobacteria bacterium | reverse complement strand
CTGCTAACCACTCGCTCACCCACGCATAGTCGCCTCTTCCTCGTGCTTCACCCACACGCTTCACACGCTACTTCTCCTACCGATTCGCTCCCACTCTATGTCTACTCTCTCCCCCGCCACGCCGCTCTTCCGACCCCCGTTTCTGCTTCAACATCCCCAGGGAGACGATCGAGGTCATCACCTTCAAGGTCACGGCGGTCTCCGCGCGGGAAACGCCGGAACTGCCGATCCTGGCCAAGAACGACAGCCCGCCCGAACCAACCGCGCGACGCCAGGTCCATTACGACGACGGGCCGCTGGATACCGCCGTCTACGACCGCGGGACGCTGGGCGACGGCGACCTGATCGCCGGTCCGGCCCTGATCGAGGAACCGGCATCCGTGACCGTGCTGCGTCCCGATCAGAACCTGACGGTGGACCGCTTCGGCAACATGATCATCCGCAACAACTGACCAGAGGAGGCGAAGACCATGGGAAGCACCAAAGCCACTGATTTCGTCACCATGAACATCATCGAGAATTCGATGATCTCGGCCTGCCGCGAAATGGGCATCACCCTGATGAAGACGTCCTATTCGACGATCTTCAACGAAGCGCTGGACTTCACCTGCGGCATCGCGAGCGCCGAGGGGGAAATGTGGGCGGTCGCGGAATTCTGCCCGGCACAGATCGGCGGCATGCCGCTGATCATCTCGTCAAGCCTGAAGGAAATCCCGCTCGACACCATCCATCCCGGCGACGTGATCGTGCACAACGATCCCTATCGCGGTGGCCTGCACACGCCGGAGCACACGCTGTTCTGCCCGGTATTCGTCGATGACCAGCTGGTCGCCTTCACCGTGGCCATCGGCCACGTGGCGGAAGTCGGTGGCATGGTTCCCGGCGGCTTCGCGTCCGAGGCGACGGAGACATTCCACGAGGGCATTCGCGTGCCGCCGGTGAAGATCAAGAAGCGCGGCGAGGATGTGGAGGAAGTCTGGAAGCTCTGGCTCGCGAACGTGCGGACCCCCCGCTACAACTACGGCGACATGCGCGCGCTGATCAGCGGTGTCGAAGTCGGTGCCGAACGGCTGGGCCAGATCATCTCCAAGTACGGCGTCGAGGAGTTCCGCAAGATCTGCGGCGACCTGATGGATTATTCCGAAGCCCGCATGCGCGCCGAGATCCGTGACCTGCCGGACGGGGCCTATGCCTTCCACGATTTCATGGACAACGACGGGGTGACGGACAAGGAAATCCGCATCAACGTCGAATGCTTCATCCAGGATGACGAGATCGTTGTCGATTTCGAGGGCAGTTCTCCCCAGGTCGGGGGGCCGATCAACGCCACGCTGGGTGTTACCTGGTCTGCTGCCTACAATGCCCTGTTGCACCTGACGGACCCGTCGATCCCGAAGAATTCCGGTTGTTTCCGTCCCATCCGCGTGCTGGCGCCCGCGGGAACGGTGGTCAATGTCGATTTCCCGGCGCCGGAGGTCGGCGGCAATACCGAAACCCATCCCCGGATCGCCGGTGCCGTCATCGGCGCACTGGCCCCGGCCGCGCCGGACCGGGCCTTCGCGTCCGAGGGCGGCACGCATCTGAACTTCGTCTTCGGTGGCCAGGACAAGGCGAACGACGAATATTTCGCCTGTTACGACATCGAGGTCGTGGGCTGGGGCGCGACACGGCAGGCCGATGGCAATGACGCCACGGACTCCATCAACGGCAATTGCCGCGTGACGCCGGTGGAAGTGTTCGAGACGCGCTATCCCTGGCTGACGGAGGAAGTCAGCCTGATCGCCGATTCCGGCGGTGCGGGGGCGACACGCGGTGGCCTCGGAACCCGCCGCATCTGGAAATGCCTGGATGCGGAGATCACCTGCAGCCAGCTGACGGATCGCCACGTCAACCAGGCCTGGGGCCTGAACGGCGGCGCGCCCGGCACGTCCGGCATGACGCTCTACCAGGCGGCCGGATCGACCGAGTGGCAGAACATGATCCAGGCCTTCGGCAAGAACTCGACCAGCAAGTGGTCGAACGTGGTCATCAAGCCCGGCGACCGGGTGGAGATCGTGACGCCGGGTGGCGGCGGCTACGGCGACCCCGCGTCGCGTGATGCCGCGGCACTGAAGGAAGATCTGCTGGAAGGTTACATCACGTCAGATCGCGCCCAGGCCGATTATGGCCGCACTGCAGAGGGGGACTGACCGATGCGCTTTTCCGATACCGGCTACTACATCGAACGATACGTGAAATGCGGCAACTGCGGCGTGCTGGTCTATGACGACGGCGTCACCTCGGCCGACCCGCGGTTCAAGGACGTGACCTTCTGCTCCGACTGGTGCGTCGACTGGCGGACCCAGCGCGTCAACGGTGCCAAGTCCCCGAAGATCCACCAGGGCTGAGATCATGCAAGGGTGCCCCGGCCCGCACTTGATGCAGGCCGGGCACCCTTTCCTGAACCGCTGCGCTGCAGACGTGACCCGGATCAGCGCGGCACTTGTCCGGCATGTCAGGGTGGGGTGTGCGGATGGTCATCCTACCCCTTGTCCACGCGCACGCGGACCTGATCCGCGTGTCCAGTCTTCCGGCATCCGGGCGGCACGCTGGGTGCCCGGGTCAAGCCCGGGCACGCCGTCGGGTTGTGTGGATGGTCATCCCACCGCTTTTCCACGGCGCACGCGGACTTGATCCGCGTGTCCAGCCTTCTGGCACCTGGGCGGCACTCCGGGTGCCGGGTCAAGCCCGGGCACGCCGTCGGGGTGTGTGAATGGTCATCCCACCCCCCTTGTCCACGGCCCACGCGCACTTGATCCGCGTGT
>CAJYBQ010000541.1 GCA_913064755.1 uncultured Alphaproteobacteria bacterium | reverse complement strand
CCGCCAGGGCCGGCCCCGGAACCCCCCCCCGGCGCCCCCGCCAGGCCGCCCCGCTGGACGCCGTGGTCAACACCCCCGCCTCCAGGTACGACCGCGACCAGCGCCCGACCCGGCTGGTCCGCCCCGGACTGGAAGCCGGGCTAAAGGAGATCAGCGGCGGGGATTGAACACCCGGGATATCCTGGATGCGCCAACGAATCCTCGGCCATTGAATCGAGAAGTGCGGTGCAAGATCAAGATCGACCAGCGTGGTTTCCCCAGCCAGACGCTGTCCACGCGTTTCAAGTGAGCCCGTACCAGGAAAGAGTCTGAGATAGTCAAATTCGGAGGTGAGATGAGCGATAGTATCTCAACCCAATCACTTCGTGCCCAAATTGTCATGATCCACGGTTCTCTGGCCGACGGGCGGGCATGGACTTCTGTTGCAAAACACTTGAGTGATGGCGAATTTGTGCAAACGCCGGATTTGCCTGGCTGGGGCACCGCGCAGCCCCTGCCAGAAACAGCTGAGAAGTCGACCAGAGCTATGGCAATGGCCATGGATAGGTTGATCAAGGCGCAACCCGGACGAATTCTATTGGTTGGGCATTCCTACGGTGGCAATGTAGCCTTGCATATCGCCCTCAAAAATCGCAAGAAAATCAGTGGCATTCTGTTGTTTGAGCCGGTTTTCTATCGGGCACTTGAACTCATTAGGACAACAGAAATCTTGGCGGAATCCACAACTTTCTTTAACTCGTATTTCGAACGTGTTGCCGCTGGAAATTTCGAAGCAATATCCGAAGTTATCGAATATTTGTTTGGCGCAGATTTGTATTCCAAATTTCCAGAAAGGGTGCAGACCTTTCTTGTTCAGGCGGCTGAGAAGAATGTGGTGAATGTTCGCGCGTCCATATCAGAAGACTTGACCATGCAGCAACTTGCCGAGTTCGATTGTCCGGCCGTGGTCGTCCATGGTGGCTCCTCCCCCAGGCATCTGAAGGCAGTCTCGACAGCATTGGCGCAGTTACTCCCCCAAGCAGAGCTGGTTGTGATTCCGGGCGCCAATCACGGGATGCTTTCCAGCCATGCACCTGAAGTAGCTCGCATCATCGAAAACATGAGAACCAACTGAAACCATTCGACAAGTTCGTCATGGCAGCACCACGACCACGCCCTCTGCCTCGAGCCCCTCGATAGCCTCACACCCTGCGAATACATCTGATAGATGTGGAATACCGAGCCGGAACGATTCATCCAGAGCCCGGTCCACTGAATGCTGGCACTGAACAACCAGGTCCAAAGGCGAGTACAGCATTGTCCCCGCCTGATTGACCTTCAACCTGATCTTCATTATCCGGGTGACTGCTCCGTAGGGGAGTAGCCGCTTCCGTAAAGGAAGGCCCGTGTCAACATGCTTGGCGTCAGCCATGGTACGGGCAGCCGCATCCGGCCTGGCAAGACCTATGGCGTGCAACGGTCGATACCGGGGGAACCGGCTGGCCGTGCCGCCATTGGCTTGTGTCGGTTCCCCTGGAGAATGCCCATGCAGCACCTGGCCGTGATCTTCGCGACCGTCTTCCTGGCGGAACTCGGCGCCAAGACCCAGATCGCCACCCTGCTCTTTGCCTCCGACCGGCAGGCAAACCCCATGCTGGTCTTCGTCGCGGCCTCCCTTGCTCTGGTGGCATCGACCGCCCTTGCCGTCGCGCTCGGCAGCATGGCGGAGCGCTACCTGACCATGATCCCGCTTAAACCGATTGCCGGGGCCGGGTTCGTGATCATCGGCCTGCTGACCATCTGGGGCCACTATGCAGGCAAGTGAGACAGCAGACCCATGGAACCCTCAATGCAGCGCAGGCACCGGCCCGTGGCCGCCCTCGTCGATCATGTGGCCGCGCTGGAAGCGGTCCAGCGTGAAGGCGGCGTTCAGGTCGTGGGGTTCGTCGCGGGCGATGGTCCAGGCGAAGCACCAGCCTGACGCGGGGGTCGCCTTGAACCCGCCGTAGCACCAGCCGGCATTCACGTAGAGGCCGTCGATGGGGCTCTTGGTGATGATCGGGCTGCCGTCCATGGTCATGTCCATGATGCCGCCCCAGCTTCTCAGCAGCTTCAGGCGGCGGGTATTGGGGAACAGGGATGCCAGCAGGCCGTGGACATTGTGCACGACCGGCAGGTTGCCGCGTTGGGCGTAGGAATTGTAGCCGTCGATGTCCCCACCGTAGACCAGCCCGCCCTTGTCCGACTGGGAGACGTAGAGGTGCGCCGCGCCGAAGGTCACGACCGTGTTGATCAGCGGTTTCAGCCCCTCCGACACGAAGGCCTGCAGCACATGGCTCTCGATCGGCAGGTTGTTCAGCCCGGCCTGCTGCAGCACCACGCTCGAATTGCCCGCGACCGCGACGCCGACCTTGCCCGCCTTGATCTCGCCCCGCGTGGTCTCCACGCCGGTGATGCGCCCTGCCCCGTCGCGGCGGAAACCCAGCACCTCGCCATTCCCGATGATGCCGCCGCCCAGACGGCCGGCGCCACGGGCATACCCCCACGCCACCCCGCCATGCCGGGCCGTGCCGCCCCGGGGTCGCACCCACCGCCCCCTCCCCGGGACCCGCGCCGCCGGCGACAGCCCGACCCCCGGCCCCCACCCCGTCCCCTCGGCCGCGCCGCCCAGAGCCGGCCGTGGCTGTGCGGACAAATCGCAGCCCATCTGGTAGGTGAGCGCTTTATGGAGCCATCCGCTCAGGAGCAGCTGGAGATTCTGCATCGTCACCTGCTGGCCCTGCATGACTTTTACGGCGAATTTATGGGCGTGCGCATCGCCCGTAAACACGTGGGCTGGTATCTGC
>CAJYBQ010000540.1 GCA_913064755.1 uncultured Alphaproteobacteria bacterium | reverse complement strand
ATAACCCAATTACAGGACCCGCCCGACAAAATCTCGGAATCGCCCGGCATGCGAAGACCACGGGCCACCCGGGGCCGGAGACACCGGCCGGGCGGTGCTCAGCCTTCGGCGATCATGCCGTGGGACCGCAGGTCCGCCACGAATGCCGCCACGGCCTTCTCCGCCTCCTCGACGCCGACGTCGTAGTCCTGTTGCAGCCGCGCGAGGGGGGCAGCACTGCGCCTGCATCAGCATGGTTCTCGAAACAGGGCATCAACCCCGGCGGTCAGGAGTCCGGGGAGAAACCGCCATCGCTCGCTGCGGCTCCGCCATTTGCCGTTTCTGCGATTTCCAGGCGCTCCAGCACAGGCGCTTCCCACTTCTTCTTCGTGAGCCCTGTCTGTGCGTCGGTGACCAGGGAAACACTCTTCTCAGCGCTGTTGTCTGGCATGTTCGTTCCTGATCATGAGCAGTGAAATATTCATGGTCGATAGCAGCCGCGCGAGGGGGGGTCCAGCACAAATATCTGAAAGAAAATGGTAAATAGCCGCACCACGGACTCTGCCGCACCGCCCCGCGACCCCGCTGCCCGCCGGGTTCAGCCAGCCACGCGGGCGGATTTCGCCAGCGCGATCGCGAATCTTCTGCCGGAGACATTCTGGCGGATGGGCTTCCGGTCCTTGCCCGCCATCCAGGCATGGTGGCAGGAACTGGCGCGTCCGGGGATCAGCAAGGCTTTCCCGATCAGGCGGACGATGTCCCGGGGCAGCTTGCAAGACCGCAGAGAGACGGCTAGATACCCGGTTGGAACTGGCGTCTGCACAGGCTCTTGTTGAATGACGAGCCAGGGGAAGCCGGAACCTTGAATTCGATCGAGGATTGTCCCCCGGAGCAGACGATATTCCCTGACGGAACGGGTCGCGCCTGAGAGCCGGGTCTGCCCCTGACCTGGGAGAGGGCGGGCGCGGCACGTCATGTCGCTTCGCGTCGCCCTATTCCTGCAATGCCACAGGTTCGGAGAGTTCCAATTCCTGATCCACAGACACCGGGGCGGGTCTTGCGCACCAGAGACTTCCGGCTGCCGGTTGCCGTCCTCGCACTGGCCGGGCTTGCCCTGTATTTCTGGTTCAGTTCCCGCTATCCGGCATTGAATGCGAAAGCCATGATGGGGGGCGACACCCCGGTTTCGGGCCTTTCCTTCGACATTCTGCTGGAAATCCTGCCCACCAGCAGCATCTGGTGGGAATTCGTTGCCAATGTCGCCAACTGGATCAACACCAATCTCAAGGGCATGACCTTTGGCGTCCTGTTCGGCGCGGCCGCGCTCACCCTGCTTCCGCTGCTGAAGACCCGCTCGTTCGGCAACGGCTTTGCGAATTCGGCCCTTGGTACGGTCATCGGCGCGCCGCTTGGCGTCTGCGTCAATTGCGCCGCGCCGATCGCGCTTGGTCTGCACAAGGGCAGAATGCGGCTGGAAACCACGCTGTCGGCCCTGCTGGCGTCGCCGACCCTGAACGTCATCGTCGTGACGATGAGTTTCACCCTCTTGCCGTTGAACCTGGCCGTGATCAAGCTGGTGCTGGCCCTGGTGACCGTGCTTCTGGTCATTCCCCTGATGTGCCGCTACCTGCTGGTCAGGGAAACCGAATTGACCCGCAACAGGGGTGCGCAACTGGCCGCGCTGACCAGGCCGACCGGGTTCTCGGCGCTGTTCCACAGGCTGTTGCCGCCGATGGATGCGGTTCCCGGGACGTTCGGCCCGCTGCAATCGCTGGGCTGGTTCGCGAAGGGTTACGCCCGCAGTTTCCTGTTCATCTTTGCCATCACGGTTCCGATGATGCTGCTCGCCGCGGTCCTTGGCGCCGTGGTGGCAGGTTTCACCGAACCCAACGAGATCTCTCAGTATTTCAATATCCGGCAGACGGTTGGCGTGCTGGCCCTGATGGGGGTGACGGCCCTTGTCGCGAGCTTTGTTCCGGCACCGATCGCGCTTGACGTGATCCTGACAACCATCCTGATCAGCGTCGGAATGCGACCCGAATTCGCCATGGTGGCGCTGATCGGTCTCGGGTCGTTCAGCATCTATGCCTTCATCATCCTGTGGCGGGGTGTTTCCCTTCGGACAGCCCTCGGCATGTGGTGTGTCGTTGTCGGCATGGCGCTGGTGGGTGGCGTGATCGCGAAATGGTCGGAACCGATGATGCTGCGCCATCACGAGGCGCAGAAGCAGGCGCTGCTGGATTCGGCAGAAACCATCGACTGGCCGGTTCCCCCTCCCCTGGCCCGGGCCAGGACGCTGGCGGAACTTGCGCCCGTGCTCGATGCGCAATTCCTGCCGGAAACCGCGATTTCCGCCCGTATCGACACGGATGGTCCCGGAAGGATCGCGATTGCCAGTCGCCCGCTCGGCGCCCGCCGACAATCGGCGCAGACATCGGTCGATACCGCCGTCCCCCGCTTTGGTCGCGTGGCCGGCCCCACGATCGGACTTGACGCGCAGGGCGTCGTGACCCCGCTGCGCGAGTTCGCCCACAATTTCATCCAGGGCGGCATTGCCGCCGGGGACATCCACGGCGATGGCTGGATCGACATCATCGTGCGGCGCCCGGCGGGTGCGACGGGCCTGTTGCTCTACGCCAATGCGGGCGGAAGCTTCGTGCGCCAGCAACTGGCGCTTGGCCTGGTCGACACCGTCGAAGTGTTCAATTACGCGCTGGTCGACCTGGACGGAGACGGTCTGCTCGATCTCCATGTCTCCACCGCCTGGGATGGCGATTTCCTCTTCTACAACCAGGGTGGAACATTCAGCACCGGCGACATGCTGCGGATCATCGAGCCCGACACGGCG
>CAJYBQ010000539.1 GCA_913064755.1 uncultured Alphaproteobacteria bacterium | reverse complement strand
CGGCCAGGTCCAGCGCCATCACCTGGGTTTCCGCCGCGACGCCCGGCATGCGGATGCAACTGGTGTTGGCCAGTCGCTCGGCCTGCCGACCCATGATCCGGGCATCGGGGCAGAGGTCCAGGATCGCTTCCTCCATGCGGTCGCGCAAGGCGTGCAGGCGCGGCGCGGTCTCCTCGAAGGTCCGCGCGGCAGCCTCTGCCGCCGCGCCGAAGCCGACAATGCCGATCAGGTTCTCCGTTCCGGCCCGCCGCCAGCTTTCCTGTCCGCCACCGACGATCAGCGGCGTGACCTCCAGGCCGGGGCGAATGATCAATGCACCGACACCGGCGGGACCGCCGAGCTTGTGCGCCGACAGGCTGACCAGGTCGGCGACGGCGGTGATCGGCGCCAGGGGCAGCTTTCCAGCGGCCTGGATGGCGTCGACATGCAGCCGGGCGCCGGCTTCGGCACAGGCCTGCGCAATCCCGGCGAGCGGCTGGATGACACCGGTTTCATTGTTCGCGGCCATCACGGATACCAGCGCGTTCGCCGTACCGGACAGCATCTGACGCAAGCGGGGAACATCGACCCTGCCATCCGCGTCCACGGGTATGGTCTGCCCGCCCCGGCGCGTCGTCGCGCGCAGCACCGAGTCGTGCTCGACGGCGGAACAGTACACGTGGCCAACGGGCAGGGCGTCCAGCGCCCAGTTGTTCGCCTCCGACCCGCTGCCGGTGAAACAGACGGCGGCGGCGCTGCATCCGGCGAGGGCCGCAAGATTGCGCCGGGCCTTGTCCAGCATGGCGCGGGCCGCGCGCCCCTCCGTATGAACGCTCGACGGATTTCCGGCCCGGTCCATGGCGTCGAGCATCGCCGCCCGCGCCTCGGGGCGCAGCGGAGCGGTCGCGTTGAAATCCAGGTAATGGCGCTGTTTCAGCATGGTGCCAGATCAGCACCGGCCCGCAGTCGCGTCAATCGTCACATGAGGAAACGACGCGCACATGCGGCTTTTCCTCGGCCAGCTGCCGGGCTTCAAGCTCTTCGACACGGGCACGCAAGGCTTCCATTTCGGCCAGCATCGTGGCCATCTTCGCGGCCACCGGATTGTCCACGCCCTCCACCGGCAAGCCATAGGCAGCGAAGGTGGGGACGTACTGGTCGGCGTCCTCCACCAGGCGCGGCCTGGACTTGTTCACCACCTCGGCGGGAATGCCGACGACGGTGGCGCCCGGCGGGACTTCCTTGACGGCCACGGCATTGGCACCGACGCGCGCACCCTTGCGCACGATGATCGGACCCAGGATCTGCGCACCGGACCCGACGATCACGTCGTCTTCCAGCGTCGGATGGCGTTTCTGGCCCACCTGCGCTGCCGAATTCACCGACGGCGCGACGCCGCCGAGCGTGACGTCGTGATACAGGGTGACGTTGTTGCCGATCTCCGCCGTTTCACCAATCACCACGCCCATGCCGTGATCCACGAAGAACCCGGTGCCGATGGTGGCGCCCGGATGGATCTCGATGCCGGTCAGGAAGCGCCCGATCTGCGAAAGCCAGCGGCCCGGTACGTACATCCGGCGCAGCCAGAGCCAGTGCGCGGCACGATAGATCAGGACAGCGTGAAAGCTGGGGTAGCACAGGACAACTTCCAGCTTCGACTTTGCCGCTGGGTCCCGCGCCATGATGGCCCTGATATCGTCTCCAAGTGACTGCCACATGGCGTCGCTCCCCGGTGTTGTCGGACGGGCACCATACCGCACCCGTTCAATGATATATATTCTACGCAAATTAATCGTCAAACCTTGACCTTCGCACGGTCCGGCTTAGCCGTCGGCTGGTGTGCCATGTCCGGAAAGCTGGAATCGGCGCGCCAATGCGCGTATATGATGCGCCGCCCCGTGGGTTTCCTTGCCGTCTCGATACTTGTGTCCGGCGACGGCCCACCTGCTTTTGAGGATCGTTCAGCCCCCATGCCTGAAGTTATTTTCAATGGACCGGAAGGTCGTCTTGAAGGCCGTTACCATCATGTGGAAGACGAGACCGCGCCCATCGCGCTGGTCCTGCATGCGCATCCGCTGTACGGCGGGAACATGAACAACCGGCTGGTTTACAACATGTTTCAGCTGTTCAAGGCGCGTGGCTTCTCGGTTCTGCGGTTCAATTTCCGCGGTGTTGGCCGCAGCCAGGGCGAACATGACCAGGGCATCGGGGAACTTTCGGACGCCGCATCCGCGCTCGACTGGATGCAGCAGATCCAGCCCGATGCGCGGGCCTGCTGGATCGCGGGCTATTCCTTCGGCGCCTGGATCGGCATGCAGTTGCTGATGCGCCGACCGGAAGTCGAAGGTTTCATTTCCGTGTCCCCGCCCGCGAACATGTTCGATTTCACTTTCCTGGCACCGTGCCCGTCTTCGGGGATCATCGTCCAGGGAACCGAAGACGACATGGTCCCGGAACCCGACGTGCAGAAGCTGGTGGACCGGCTGAAGGCCCAGAAGGGTATCGTCATCGATTACGAGAAGATCGACGGCGCCAACCATTTCTACGAAGAGGAAATGGACGAGGTCGATCGCCTGGTCGGCAGCTATGTCGATCGCCGTCGGGCCGCTGTCGAGGAATTCTAGGACTTATCCATCCCGGCGCAGCCCGGCTGACCTGATCGCCCACAACACGCGGCCGGGCGTGGCCGGGGTATCACGGACGATGTCGCCGGCGGCATCGCGCATGCCGTTCAGGACTGCCCGCGCGCTGGGGGTCAGCACGCTCTCCCCCCGGCCCTTGGCCCCATACGGGCCGCCTTCGTCCGCGACCTCCACCATCATGCCGACGATTTCCCGCACCTGCCCGATGTCGAGCATCG
>CAJYBQ010000538.1 GCA_913064755.1 uncultured Alphaproteobacteria bacterium | reverse complement strand
CCCACCAGTGCGAATTTCTGAATTTGTGCTGATCGAGTTCATCTCTCGCCAACAAACGCATCACAATTTCCAGATTTCTACCATGACGCGATATCCAGGCCAAATGGAAATGTTTGCATTTGGCTTATTCCAAACCTGCGATCTCTGCAGTTTCACGAACTTTGAAAATTCTTAGAATATAGAAGCATATGATGGAAAACATTGCAGACAGTTCGATCTCGGCCCAAATGCCGATACCCAACGAGAATTTTCGATCATACGTGGGCGTGTTACCTGCACCGTTACCCAAGCCGAACAGTTGCTGCCCGAAGTAGTCGATAGCGACACTTAACGCATTGAAAAAATTGGTAGCGGGAGAGGGACTTGAACCCCCGACACGCGGATTATGATTCCGCTGCTCTAACCAGCTGAGCTACCCCGCCACGACGGCGCGGATACTGGTCAGGCAGGGGCGGGTTGTCAAGCGGTGGTGTGGGGTTTTTTCGCGCGCGCGGGAGGGGGGCTGGTCGGGCGGTCGGGCGGTTGTTTCGCGGCCCCGTTTCATGCCCCCCGGCGCACCTGTCATGCGCGCCCATGCGGCCCCACCAGCACCCCGCGTCACCTCTCGCCTGTCCGGTCGGTCAGAGACATTCCTGGAAGCGGATGGGCTGGCCGGGTTTCAGGCCGGTCAGGCCGCCGTCGCGCATCACCGTGTGGCCGCGTACCAGGGTCATCACCGGCCAGCCGGTGACGGACTTGCCGTGGAACGGGGTCCAGCCGGAGACATTGGCCATCTGCGCGTTGGTGATGGTCTGCGTCCGTTGCATGTCCACCAGGGTGAAGTCGGCGTCGAAGCCGCTGGCCAGCCGCCCCTTCCCCGCCAGGCCGAAGACACGGGCCGGGCCGGCGCTGGTCAGGTCCATGAAGCGGGTCAGGCTGAGCCGGCCGGCATTGACGTGGTCCAGCATGATCGGGACCAGCGTCTGCACGCCGGGCATGCCGGACGGGCTGGCCGGATAGGGCTTCGCCTTTTCGTCCAGCGTGTGCGGGGCATGGTCGGAGCCGATGACATCCACCACCCCCTGCCCCAGCCCGCGCCAGAGGCCGGCGCGATGGGCGGCATCGCGGATCGGCGGATTCATCTGCGCCAGGGTGCCGAGGGCCGGATAGGCTTCCTCCGCCGCCAGGGTCAGATGCTGCGGCGTCGTCTCCACCGTGGCGATGTCCTTGTTGGCGGCGAGCAGGATCATCTCCTCCGCCGTGGTCACATGCAGCACGTGGATGCGGCGCCCGGCCTGCCGCGCCAGGGCGAGCAGCCGGGTGGTGGCGCGGATGGCGCTTTCGGCGTCGCGCCAGACCGGGTGGCTGGACGGGTCGCCGGTGACGCGCAGGTCCTCGCGCGCGTTCATCCTCGGCTCGTCCTCGCAATGCACCGCCACGCGGCGACGGCCGTTCTGCAGCACGGCCAGCACGGACGGATCGTCGGAGACCAGCAGGGAACCTGTCGAGGCCCCCATGAAGATCTTCACCCCCGCGACACCGGGCAGCATCTCCAGTTCCGCCAGTTCCGGCGTGTTCTCCGCCGCCGCGCCGACATAGAAGGCGTGATCGACGGCGGCACGCCCCTGCGCGCGGTCCAGCTTGTCCTGAATCGCTTCCGGCGTGGTGGTGGACGGCTTGGTGTTCGGCATCTCGAAGATCGCCGTGACACCGCCCAGCGCGGCACCGGCCATGCCGGCTTCCAGGTTCTCCTTGTGCTCCGCCCCCGGTTCGCGGAAATGCACCTGGCTGTCGATGACACCGGGCAGGACATGCAGGCCGGTGGCGTCGACCACCTCCCCCGCGTCGGCCCTTGCCAGGTCGCCGATGAATGCCGTGCGGCCGTCGCGCACGCCGATATCCGCCTTGCCGGTGCCGTCGTGGTTGACGATCGTGCCGCCGCGGATGATCAGGTCATAGGTCTCGGTCATCGGGTTCGGGTCTCCGGGTCATTGGGGTGGTGGCTGCGGGCGACGATCACGCGCCGCGGATCAGCGCGACATGAAGGGCGCGGCCACCAGGGTCTGGTTGCGCTGCGCGGTGATGTAACCGGCCTCACGCGATGCCTGCAGGAACTTGATCCAGTCCGGGTCGGCCTGCATCGCGGCGCGGCGCGTCTCCCGATCCGCATAGCTGTCATAGGCCCAGACGTGGACATAGGTGTTCAACTCGCCAACCTCCGGCGAGCCGTACATCACCGGCTCCCCCAGGTGCTTCTTCTGGACCGCCATGCCGTGTTCCATCCACAACTTCAACTGCAGCGGAACGGTGCCGGGCAGGCAGGTATAGGTACGCATGTCGTAGATCATCTGTCGTTTCCCCCAAAGGCTTTGCCGTCTGTGCCCCCGCATCTCCGCACGGGCCGTGTCTCGCCACTATGAAGCCAATCAGGCTGGAGGGGAACAGTTCAGAACCCCGCATGTTCGCGGGTTTCCGCCCCCGGCCCCGTGCCCTGCGAAAGGAAGGAGGTCGCCCCCTGCAGCCGCAGGACGATGATGCCCATGACGGCGGAGGTGATGGACCCGAGCAGCACGCCCAGCCGCACCGCGTCCATCTGAGCGGCATCGTCGAAGGCAAGGGAACCGATGAACAGGCTCATGGTGAAACCGATGCCCGTCAGGCAGGCGACACCGTAGATGTGCAGCCAGTTGACGCCGTACGGCAACCTGCCGAAGCCGAACTTCACCAGCAGCCAGATGAAGCTGAACACGCCTACCTGCTTGCCGATCAACCTGCACATCGCGATGCCGAGCGGCAGCGGGCCCAACAGACCGGCCAGGGACATTCCCCGCAGGACTACACCCGCCTGGGCCACGGCAGACGGAG
>CAJYBQ010000537.1 GCA_913064755.1 uncultured Alphaproteobacteria bacterium | reverse complement strand
TCGTCAGCCACCGCGACAACGATGCGGTTGCCCGTGTGGCAGGCAGGGGCCATGTTTCCAGCATGGGACGCATCCTGAAATTCCTTGTCGCCCGACCGGGTATCGCAATCATCCTGCCGCCCGCCATTGCGCTGGGCATGGCGCTTGTTGCGCAATACGGCTTCGCGCTGCCACCCTGCCCGCTGTGTGTCTGGCAACGCTGGCCCTATGTCGTCGCCATCGCTCTCGGGGGCCTGGCCATCCTGGTCCCGCGCACGGCCATTGCCATGCTGTTGCTGGCTGCCGTGGCATTCGCGGTTTCCGCCGGGGTCGGCGTGTTCCACGCCGGCGTCGAGCAGGGTTTGTGGAAGGGCCTGGAGTCCTGCAGCGCGATCTCGACCCCTGGTTCCCTCGCTGACCTGAAGGCGCAGATCATGGCGGCCCAGCCCGCGCGCTGCGACCAGGTTCCCTTCGCCTTCCTCGGCCTGTCCATCGCGGGCTGGAATGCGGTATTCGGCACCCTGGCGTCACTGCTGATGCTGCGCCTCGCCACCCTGAAGATCAGGAACCGCTGACATGGACCAGACCGGGATCGAAACCACCGTGACCAACCTGCCCGGCGACCTGGACCGGAAGACCCGGCTGGAGCGGATCCTGCGGGTGGACCAGGCCGGCGAATATGGCGCAAGGCGCATCTACCAGGGGCAGCTTGCCGTGCTGGGCGAGAAACCCTCCGGCGAGACCATCCGCCATATGGCCGAGCAGGAGGAAAAGCACCTGCGGACGTTCGACCAGTTGCTGAACGAACGACGTGTGCGCCCGACCCTGCTGTCGCCCATCTGGCATGTCGCCGGTTTTGCCCTAGGTGCCGGCACCGCGCTGATGGGTGAAAAGGCCGCCATGGCCTGTACGGAGGCCGTCGAGGAAGTGATCGACGAGCATTACGCCCGCCAGACAGCCGACCTGGCCGCCGAAGGGATCGAGCCGGAGTTGCAGGAGACGATCGAGACCTTTCGGGCGGAGGAAGTGGAGCACCGCGACATCGCGCGGGCGCATGATGCGGCCGATGCCCCGGCCTATGGCCTGCTGACCGGTGGCATCAAGGCCGGATCGCGGCTGGCCATCTGGCTGTCGAGCCGTATCTGAGTTCCCGGTCGCTTGCGCATCGCCTTTCATGCCCCGCTGAAGCCCCCCGACCATCCCGTCCCGTCCGGCGATCGCCAGATCGCCCGCCTGCTGATCGACGCGCTGCGTGCCGCCGGGCACCAGGTGGAGATCGCGTCCCGCCTGCGCACACGCGAGCCTGCCGGGGACCGGGCCAGGCAAGCCGAACTGACGGAGCAGGCCGCGGGGGAGATCGCCAGGCTGCTGGACCTCTATCGCACGGCGCCACCGGACCTGTGGTTCACCTACCACCTCTACTACAAGGCACCGGACCTGGTCGGTCCCGCGGTCTGCAAAGCGCTGAACATCCCCTACGTGGTGGTGGAAGCGAGCCATGCCGCCCGGCGGATGCAGGGCCCCTGGGGAGACTTCGCGGAGCGTGCACGCAGCGCAATGGCCAGTGCAGACGCCGTGATCGCCCTCAACAGGTCCGACCTGGCCGGCCTGGCAGGAACCGTGCCGACGGAACGGTTGCATCACCTGCACCCCTTCATGCGCTGTCGCGCCCGTCCGCCCGTGCGGCGCGGCAATTCCGGACCGGTGCGCCTGCTGGCCATCGGCATGATGCGTGGCGGCGACAAGCTGCAATCCTACCGTGCCCTCGCCCGTGCCCTGCGTCGGCCTGGCCTCACGAACTGGCGCCTGACCATCGTTGGCGACGGACCGGAGGCCCTGCAGGTCCGGGCAGCGTTCCAGCCCGTTCGGGAATGGGTTGCCTGGACCGGGGCACTGCCGCCGTCGCACCTGGCCCGTGTCATCCGACGGCATGACCTGATGGTCTGGCCCGCGGTGAACGAAGCCTTCGGCATGGCCCTGGTCGAGGCTTCCTGCCTCGGCCTGCCGATCCTGGCCGGGGCCACCGGTGGCGTTCCGGACGTGGTTCGACACGGGCGGACGGGCATCCTGGTGCCGCCACAACATGATCATGCCATGCACCGGGCCATCGCCGACCTGGTTCGACACCCCCGTCTGCGCCACAGGTTCGCCGACGCGGCCTGGCGCCGGGCCAGCCGGGTGCATGCCTTCGAGGGCGCGGTCAGGCAGCTTGACGCGATCGTGCGAAACCTGGAGGTCGCGTCATGCGGGTCGTGATGCTGCGTCATGGCAGGACGTCCTGGAATGCCGACGGGCGCATCCAGGGACATACGGACATCCCCCTGTCACCTGCCGGGCGAGAGGCCTTGCAGGGCCTCGCACTACCGGCGGACCTGAACGCGGAAACATGGATCAGCAGTCCGCTGAGCAGGGCGACCGAGACAGCGAGAATTCTTTCAACCGGACAGTCAATAGAAACAGACAAGCGATTGACTGAAATGAACTTCGGTGACTGGGAAGGTCATACCCATGCCGACCTCCTGGCCGCTGACCCCGGGGGCATGGCCAACCTGGAGCAGCAGGGCCTTCACATGCGTCCACCTCGTGGGGAAACACCGGCAGAGGTGGGGGCACGGCTGCTCGACCTGCTGCGCTCCCGCACCGAAGATGCCCTGGTCCTGGTAGGTCACAAGGGGCTGATCCGCGCCGCCCTCGCCCTGGCCACCGGCTGGGACATGACCGGACCCGCACCCCCCCGGATCGCCTGCCACATCGCCCAGGTCTTCCATTTCGACGGCGCCAGACTGGCGGTCGACACACTCAACGTGCCGCTGATCCCCGCCCCCGCGGCATGCCGACTACCGGACGGGCGGTGGTCGACGGCGG
>CAJYBQ010000536.1 GCA_913064755.1 uncultured Alphaproteobacteria bacterium | reverse complement strand
GGCCAGGTCGAGGGTGGCGAGGTCGCGGCCTTCCTCGTCTGCGATGCCTTTCAGGCGGTCCAGGCGCTTCGCGATGCGGGCATGGGTATCCATCGGGAACTTCGGGTTGTTGCCGATGGGGTACCAGCCGTCGCCCTTGCGCACCGCACGCCGCAGGGCCGGCGCGCTCTCCCCGCCCGTCCAGATCGGCACACCGGGCTTCTGCACCGGGTTGGGCAGCACGGACACGTTGCCGAAGTTCACGTACTTGCCGGCGTGGCTGACGGTCTGGCCCGACCAGACCTTGCGGAAGACATCGATGTATTCGTCGGTCACCGCCCCCCGTTCCGCGTATGGCGGCAGTTGCAGGGCCTCGAATTCCTCTTCCATCCAGCCGGCCCCGCAACCGAGCACCATGCGCCCACCGGAGAGCTGGTCGATGGTGGCGACCATCTTGGCGGTCAGCAGGGCCGGGCGATGCGGCACGACCATGACCGATGTCAGCAAGCGCAGCCTGCTTGTCATGGCCGCCACGAAGGACAGCGCCACCAGCGTGTCCATGCATTGCCCGGCAATGCCGGGGAACGATCCGTCGGCGCTGTAGGGGTAGGTGCTGTCGATGGAAACCGGCATGACCACATGATCGGGAACGACGATATGGCTGAAGCCGAGGCTTTCACCCGTGGTGGCGATGGTCTGCAGGTCACCTGCGTTGGCCAGTGGCCCGCGGGTGAACCACGAAAATCCGAAATCCATTTTGTCCCCTTCCATCGTGTACGCTTGTGCGGTCGAGGATATGCCGCGCCCGGCGCCGGGAGAACCCATGATAATTTCGGATCAGCAACACGCCTTCCTCGATCGTCGCAAGGTCGGACGGCTGGGCACGGCCAGCGCAGGCGGTGACCCGCATGTCGTCCCGGTCTGCTTTGCCTGCCTGGGCGACATCGTATTCATCGCGATCGACGAGAAACCCAAGAACGGCGATCCGCGAAGCCTGAAACGGCTGCGCAACATCATGGCGAACAACCGCGTCTGCCTGATCGTGGATCACTACGCGGACGCATGGGACGAACTGGGGTGGGTCATGCTGCGTGGACGGGCGCGGGTGGAGATGGTCGCGGCGGAGGCGCGGACCGGCAGCATGGGTATCGGGCTGCTGCGGGCGCGGTATCGCCAGTACCGCGACATGGTGCTGGAGGAACATCCGATGATCGTGATCGATGTCGATCGCTGCACCGACTGGGGTGACCTGGCGAGATAGCGGAACGCCCGTCCTGCCATCTCGCCAGTCCCGAACCGATCAGCGGGCCGCTTCGCGCTTTATCCGCATGTGCGGTGTGCCGTCCGACCGTTTCTGCGGCGAGACGCCGTCGGGGCCGATCTGGCAGGCAACGCGCTTGCGGAAGGACGAGAAGCTGTCGAACGTCACCACGTCCACGGCCTCGTCCAGCTCGACGCTGATGCGGGTCAGTCGATCCCTCGACAGGATGTTCACCGACCGGACCTCCCCGCGGAAGGGCTGCCCCATGAAGAACCCCGTCACCCGGTCACCCGGCACCAGCCGCAGGGCATTGGATGCCTGGTCCGGCGCAACGGGAGGCGCGGTCGCGGGCATGGTGGCGGACGCGGTGTTCCAGTCACGGAAACCGTGCTGGCGGGCAACGGCCTCCAGCGCCTGGGCGTGACTGATGGGCTGGCCGGTTTCGGCCAGGGCGCTGCGCAGGCGTCTGGCCTGCTGTTTCATGCTGATGCTGTCTGTCTGCTCGATACCAGACATGGCTAGTCTCCGATCTCGCACACCGGCTGCTGACGGATAGTGGGGCCCGCGTTGCCACCGATCAGGGCGTGCTGAAAGGTAGACTTTCCTTGATCCGACTTCACCGTTGCCAGAAGGCATGCGGGCGGCAGGTGTCGGTGACCTGAGCGGCTATATGTTGTGGGAACGCGCAACAGTCAACCCTGCCACCCGTCGTCGAACCGAAGTTCCGCCATGCCGACGAAGCGACGCATGCGGTCAAGCTCGGCCACCAGCCGCGCCTCCCGCTGCCTGGAACGCCTGACGCCGGGTTCCCACCAGACCCGCCGGACAACCAGGGCGTCGGCATCGGTCTGTCGTTTCATGTCGATGCGCCCGACCAGCCTTTCACCCTCCAGCAGGGGAAAGACGTAATAGCCGTAGCGGCGCTTCGCCGCCGGCGTGAAGATCTCTATGCGGTAGTCGAAACCGAACAGGCGCTGACAGCGTTTCCTGTCGCGGATCAGCGGGTCGAAGGGGCGGAGGACGCGCAGCCGAGCAGGGGGAGCGACGTCGTCGGGGTGCTGTCGGAGGCCGGTCGGGTGCGCCAGAGCGATCCTGGGGCGTTGGCCGTCGACGCTTTCGACCGGCACGCGTGGGTATTCGCTACCGGCTTCGGTCTCGTTCCAGGCTTTCGCTTCCGCCGGCGAAATGATGCCCCAGAACGCGGCGATCTCTCCCGACGTTGCGAACCCTAATCGGTCCATGGCGCTGGCGGCGGCCCATTGGATGGTTTCTGCCGCTGCTGGCTCGACCGCAAGGATATCCGGCGGGATCACGCGTTCCGTTAGGTCAAACACTTTCTGAAAGCCACGCCGCTGCTTCACCGCGAGCGCGCCGGTGCGCCACACATATTCAAGCGCGGTCTTACTCGGGTGCCAGTCCCACCACCCTTGATTGCCGCGCGCCTCACCATCGCCCAGGTCTAGTGCCATGACAGGGCCGTTCTTGGCGACATGCTCCAACACTTCATCGAACTTCGCTTCGAAACCGTCACGGCGCCACTTCTGCCACCGGTCCGCAAGGCGAACTTTGTCCCGCTCAAACCGGAACCGCCAATGCGGATAGAACGCAATCGGGATGAAGGAGGCATCATGGGTCCAA
>CAJYBQ010000535.1 GCA_913064755.1 uncultured Alphaproteobacteria bacterium | reverse complement strand
CTGCGGGCATGGGCTTTGCGCCCGTCCTCGCCCCTTCGATCGGCGCCGGCGTTCTGGAATTCATGGACTGGCGCGGGATCTTCTGGACGTTGGCGATCACCGCCGGCCTGCTGCTGACGGTCGTGGCGCTCAGCCTGCCGGAAACCCGACGGATGGACGGCGGCGGCGTGTCCTTGCGGGCCGGCGCTCTGGGCGCGCGCTATCTCTCGATTCTGAAAGACGGGCGCTTCCTGCACTACGCCTTGCCGTCGCTGTTCGCCGGCGGCGCGCTATTCACGTTCCTGTCCGCGGCGACGTTCGTGCTGCAGGACGATCTGGGCGTTTCGACGCGGGCGTTCGGCCTGATGTTTGGCGTGGTGATGCTCGGGTTCGTCTCCGGCGCGTCGCTCTCGGGCGTGTTCTCGCCGCGATTCGGCCTGGATCGCTCGATCCTGATCGGCATTTGCATGAGCGTGATCGGCGGATGCGCCATGTTCGGGTTTTGGGCGGTCGATCTGCGCCATTGGGCCGCGATTATTGGCCCCATGTGCGTCGTCATGTTTGGGATGGGCATTCTTCGGCCGAATAGCATGGCGGGCGCGATGATGCCGTTTCGGGCGACCGGCGGCGCCGCATCGGCGCTGATCGGCTTCATACAGATGGCGGCCAGCGCGTCAGCGGGCCTTTTGCTGGTGGCCTTGCCATATGCGCCCCGCGACATGATGCCGGTTCTGAAGATTTCCAACGATGACTTCATCCGCACGACGGAAGAACGCCACGTGCGTTCCGTCCAGGCACTGTGGCAGAAGCTGGAGGACGCGGGCGACATCTACCTCGGCAGCTATTCCGGCTGGTATGCCGTGCGGGACGAGGCGTTCTACGGTGAGGACGAACTGACCAGGCAGCCCGATGGCAGTCGCATCGCGCCGTCCGGGGCGGAAGTCGAGTGGGTGGAGGAGCCGAGCTATTTCTTCCGCCTGTCGGCCTGGGGCGATCGCCTGCTGGCGTTCTACGACGCCAACCCCGACTTCATCATGCCGCCGACCCGCCGCAACGCGGTCGTCAGCTTCGTGAAGGGTGGCCTGAGCGACCTATCCATTTCGCGCACCAGCTTCAACTGGGGCGTACCGGTGCCGGGCGACGACAAGCACATCATGTATGTCTGGCTCGACGCGCTGACCAACTACATGACCGCCGTGGGCTATCCGGACACGGACAATCCGCTGTACCGCAAGTTCTGGCCTGCCGATGTCCACATGGTGGGCAAGGACATCCTGCGCTTTCACGCGGTCTACTGGCCTGCATTCCTGATGTCCGCCGGACTGCCGACGCCGAAGCGCGTGTTCGCGCACGGCTGGTGGACCATCGAGGGCGAGAAGATGTCCAAGTCGCTCGGCAACGCCATCGCGCCGGAGGAACTGGTCGAGTCCTACGGCCTGGACCAGACCCGCTATTTCCTGTTGCGGGAAGTCCCGTTCGGCAATGACGGCGACTTCTCCCGCGAGGCCATGATCCATCGCACCAACGGTGACCTCGCCAATGATCTCGGCAACCTGGCGCAGCGCGTGCTGTCGATGGTGTTCAAGAACTGCGACGGTGCCCTGCCGGAACCGGGGCCGATGAACGATGACGACCATGTCCTGCTGGACCTGGCCGGTGGCACGCTCGGCCGTGTCCGGGCGGAGGTGGATGCCCAGGCGCTGCACAAGGCGCTGGCGGCGATCTGGGAAGTCTGTGGTGCGGCCAACCGCTACGTGGATGCACAGGCACCCTGGACACTGCGCAAGACCGATCCGGACCGGATGCGCACCGTCCTCTACGTGCTGGCCGAAACCGTGCGCCGGATCGCCATCCTGGTGCAGCCGATCATGCCCGACGCGGGCGCGAAGCTGCTGGACCAGTTGCAGGTCGATCCGTCCGAGCGGGCGTTCGTGCATCTGACCGCCGATCACGCGCTGTCCGGCGGCACGGCGATCGAGAAGCCGGTGCCGGTTTTCCCGCGCATCGTCGTTGAAGAAACTGCTGCGAAGGGGTGAGGTGATGCTGGTCGATTCCCATTGTCACCTGGACTACCTGGCCCGTGACGGGGACCTGGACGACGTGCTGGTCCGGGCGCGCAATGCCGGCGTGTCTCCCATGCTGACGATCTGCACCAAGCTGCGGGAATTCGACGTCGTGCGGGGCATCGCGGAACAGGCCGACGACCTGTTCTGCAGTGTCGGGGTGCATCCGCCCGAGGCGGAGAGCGAGCCGGACACGACCGCCGAGACCCTGATCGAGCTGGCCCGGCACCCGAAGGTCGTCGGCATCGGTGAAACCGGCCTCGACTATTTCTATGACCACAGTCCGCGCGAAGTTCAGCAGCGCCTGTTCCGCGCGCATATCGCGGCGTCGCGTGAAACCGGCCTGCCGCTGATCGTGCATACCCGCGACGCGGAATCCGACACCATCGACATCATGCGCGAAGAGATGGCGCAGGGTGCCTTCACCGGCGTGATCCATTGTTTCAGCGGCACGCGGCAACTGGCGGACCGTTCGCTGGACCTGGGGTTCTATATCTCCATCTCCGGCATCGTCACCTTCAAGTCGGCGGAGGACCTGCGCCGCACGGTGGAGGCGGTGCCGCTGGATCGTATCCTGGTGGAAACCGACAGTCCTTACCTGACCCCGGTGCCGAAGCGCGGCAAGCGCAACGAGCCGGCGATGACCACCTATACGGCGGCGAAGGTCGCGGAACTGAAGGGTGTGTCGGTCGACGAAGTGGCGGTGCAGACCACGCAGAACTTCCGCGATCTCTTCACCCGGGCGGTATTCTGACCATGCGCATAACGATCCTTGGCTGTGGCAGTTCCGGCGGCGTCGCGCGCATCGGCGGGGGCTGGGGGGGTCGCGGCCCGAACGGGCCGGAGA